>NZ_JBSFER010000013.1:126580-251643 GCF_053594535.1 Streptomyces sp. NPDC001889 | reverse complement strand
CGACCCCATCCGACACCCCGGCCCGAGACGGGAACCAGCTCCCCATGAGACGGACACCACGCGCCACCTCCACCCTCGCCCCGCCGGCGCCACGGTGCGCGCGCACCCGTCCGCACATCCGCGTCGCGAACCCCGGCGGCGTGCGCGCGGGCGCACCTCCCTCCTCCGCCCCCGGTACCGCGCGCGTGCGGGCGCACTCCCGGCCCCGCGCCGTGAGGACAGGTGCACACGTGTGGGTGACAGGTGGCGTGCGCATCGTGACGTAGCGTTACTGCATGATCGACCGGACGCAGCAGCTCGCACCGCCCCAGAGCGCGGTGAGCCTGCCGGTGCGCCCCGCGGCGGGCCGGCATCTCGTCCTGCTGGTCGTCTTCGTCTGTGCCGCGTGCGGACTGGTGTACGAGCTGGAGCTGGTCGCCCTCGCCTCGTATCTCATCGGCGACTCGGTCACCCAGGCCTCCGTGGTGCTCTCCGTCATGGTCTTCGCCATGGGTGTCGGCTCGCTCCTGGCCAAACGGCTGCGCTGCCGGGCCGTCGTCGGCTTCGGGCTGCTGGAGCTGGCGCTCGCGCTGATCGGCGGCTGCTCGGCGATGGCGCTGTACGCCTCCTTCGCCTGGCTCGGCGAGTCCCGGGCCGTCCTCGTCGCCTTCTCGCTCACCATCGGTGTGCTCATCGGCGCGGAGCTGCCCCTGCTGATGTCCCTGATCCAGCGGGTCTCCCGGCGCGATGTCGAGGGCACCGTCGCCGATCTCTTCGCCGCCGACTACGTGGGCGCGCTCGTCGGCGGGCTCGCCTTCCCCTTTCTGCTGCTGCCCTGGCTCGGCCAGCTCACCAGCGGACTGCTGACCGGTGCGGTCAACTCCGTGGCGGGCGGCCTGCTGGTGCTCTGGCTCTTCCGCCGCGACCTCACCCCGCGCTCCCGCGCCTGGCTGCTCCTCGCCAATCTCGCCGTCCTCGCCGTCCTCGGCACCGCGGCCGTCCTCGTCGACGACTTCGAACGGGCCGCCCGCCGCGCGGTCTACGGCGACCGGGTGCGGGTCGCCGTCCAGACCGGGATGCAGGAGGTCGTCATCACCGGGGGCCGAGAGGGCCCGGTCGATCTCTTCCTCGACGGGCGGCTCTGGGCGGGCGAACGGGACGAGCGCCGCTACCACGAGGCCCTCGTCCACCCCGCGATGCTCGGCCCGCACCGCCGGGTGCTGATCCTCGGCGGCGGCGACGGCCTCGCCGCGCGGGAGGTGCTCCGCTACCCCGCCGCCGCCTCGGTGACCGTCCTGGAGGCGGACCCGGGCGTGGTCGAACTCGCCCGCACCGACCCGGCGCTCTCCGGTCTCAACGGCCGCGCCTACCGCGACCACCGGATACGCGTGGTGACCGGGGACGCCTTCGGCTGGCTGCGCGAGCCGCGCGGGCGCTGGGACGTGGTGATCGTGAATCTGCCCGACCCCGGGATCACCCGGAGCGCGAAGTTCTACTCGCGGGAGTTCTACGGGCTGCTCACCGCCGCCCTCGCCGACGGCGGACGCCTGGTGGTGCACGCCGGACCGCCCGAGACCCGGCCGCGCACGTACTGGACGGTGGACGCGACCCTGCGCGCCGCCGGCTTCACCACCAGCCCCTACCGCGCCACCGGCCGGCTCTCCGGCCCCGGCCGTGCGGACGACCCCGGCGCCACCCCCCGCACCTGGGGCTTTCTGCTCGCCGCCCTCGGCCGGCCGCCGCCGCTGGGCCTGGACCCGGCCGCCCCGCCCCTGCGGTCGCTGACCCCGTCCGGCCTCGCCGCCGACGCCTGGTACACGGAGCGCACCCGTGTGCCGGGGCTCCTCCCCTCGACGCTGGTCCACCCCCGCCACCCCGACTGACCGGCACGGCGGGAGCCGCGCTGCGCGGCCGGAAAGGCAGACGTGCGGCGGTGCGCTGGGTACGCTCGACTCCCATGGAGCATGAGGTGTTCGTTCCGGTGCCGGCCGAGTCGGTACGTCAGGTCCTGCGGGACCCCGCGCGGGTCGCCCGCTGCGTCCACGGATTGCAGCGGGACGCCGACGGCAGCGCGGGCCCGCTCTCGGGCCGGCTCAAGATCAGGGCCGGCGGTCACTCGATCACCTACCGGGGCGCGGTGCGCCTCACGGAACAGGACGGCGGGGAGGTCTTCACCGCCGAGGGCGAGGGCACCGAGGCGCGCGGTTCCGGCTCCGTGAAGGTGGCGCTGACGGTCCGTCCGCTGTCCGCCGACGGCGGCACGAAGCTGAGCTTCACCGCCACCGCCCGGGCCGACGGGCGTCTCGGGGAGCTGGCCGACGAGTCCCGGGAGCAGGCGGCCCGCCGGCTGCTCGACCGGTTCGGGGAGCGGCTGGCGAAGGAGGCCGTGGCGCCGCGCCCCGCCGCGCCCGGCACCGCTTCCGGCACCGCTTCCGACACCGTGGCCGACGACGCGGGCACGGACACCGACACGGATACGGATACGGATACGGGCTCCGGGGTCGACACCTCCGTGCCGCCGCCCGTGCCCGGAGCCGGTGCGGACCGGGGCATCGACATCGACGGGGAAGCGGAAGCGGACGCGGACGGGGTGGACGGGGCAGGTGTGGACGCGGACGGGGTGGACGCCGGGGCGGACGACGGCTCCGCGGACCCGGAGGGCCTGGAGGGGATCGAGGGCCTCGAAGGACTGGAGGGGCTCGAAGGGCTGGAGGACCTGGAGGAGCTGACCGGCATCCCCGACGAGCTGCCCGCCGAGGCCGCCCACGCCCGCCGCACCATGATCGGACGGAGCGCCGAGGAGGTCGACCACGCCCCGCCGCGCGGCCGTTACGCCCCGGTCCCCGCCCCCGACGGCGACTCCGCGCGGCTGCCGCTGCGCTGGATCGCGCCCGCCGCGGCCCTCGCGCTCGCCTCCGCCGTCGTCGTCGGCCGGGCGCTGCGCCGCCGGCGATGACCTCCGGCGCGGGTACTGTCGTGCTGTGACCAGCAGCGAGAAGACCGTCAGGCTGTCCGCCGGGGACGCCGAGTTGACCGTGAACCCGCACCGCGGCGGCCGTATCGAGAGTCTGTCCGTCGGCGGCACCGAACTGCTCCGCCAGGGCGAGCGGTACGGCTGCTTCCCCATGGCCCCATGGGCCGGCCGGACCGAGAACGGGCGGTTCCGCAACGGCGCCGAGGTGCATCAACTGCCGCTGAACGCGGCGCCGCACGCGATCCACGGCACCGTGCGCGACACCGTCTGGCGCACCGCCCGCACGGGCCCGGCGGAGGCCGTCCTCACCTGCGAGCTGGCCGGCCCCTGGCCGTACACCGGACGCGTCACCCAGATGTTCGAGCTGACCGAGGACGCGCTCACCCTCACCCTGGGCATCGAGACCTACGACGAGTCCTTCCCCGCCCAGGCCGGCTGGCACCCCTGGTTCCGGCGCGACCTCGGCGGCGGGGAGGCCGCCATCGCCTTCGAGCCGCAGTGGCAGGAGGAGCGCGGCGCCGACCATCTGCCGACCGGCCGGCGGATCGCCCCGCGCCCCGGCCCCTGGGACGACTGCTTCGGCATGCCCGACGGGGTCGCGGTCACCCTCACCTGGCCCGGGCATTTCGAGCTGACCGTCACCAGCGGCGCCGAGTGGGTGGTGATCTACGACGAGCAGCCCGAGGCGATCTGTGTGGAGCCCCAGTCCGGCCCGCCGAACGGCCTCAACACCCAGCCGCGCCTGGTGACCCCCATCGACCCGCTGGAGACCTCCACCACCTGGCGCTGGCGCCGCCTCTGAGCCCCCGCCCGACCTCGCGTCGGCCGGCCGGCGGGAGGCGGCCTAAGCTCGGGGGCATGAGTGATGTACGCGCTGAGCTGCTCCGGCAGATCAAGGACAAGGCCGTGGTCCACGGCAGGGTGACCCTCTCCTCGGGTCTGGAGGCCGACTACTACGTCGACCTCCGCCGGATCACCCTCGACGGCGGTGCCGCCCCGCTGGTCGGGCAGGTCATGGCCGAGCTGACCGCCGGTCTCGACTACGACTGCGTCGGCGGGCTGACCCTCGGCGCCGACCCGGTGGCCACCTCGGTCCTGCACGCGCGGGCCGCGCGCGGCGAGCGGGTCGACGCCTTCGTCGTACGGAAGAGCGCCAAGGCCCACGGCATGCAGCGCCGCGTCGAGGGCCCCGACATCGCGGGCCGGCGCTGCCTGGTGGTGGAGGACACCTCCACCACCGGCGGCTCCCCGCTGACCGCCGTCGAGGCCGTCCGCGAGGCCGGCGGCGAGGTCGTCGCGGTCGCCACGATCGTGGACCGGGCGACCGGCGCGGGCGAGAAGATCAGCGAGACGGCCGGGGTGCCGTATCTGTACGCGTACTCGCTCGCCGAACTCGGTCTCGACTGACCCCGCCCCGTCGCAAGGCCCCACCGGCACGGCCCTGACCTGCGGTGATGTCCGAATCCTCGGCTTTTGGGAACCCCCGGGCCGAGGGGGCGGAGGGCGGCGGCGCGTCCCTGACGGATGGCCGGCGACCGGGCCCGGTCCGGCCTGGGCGCGCGTCTGGAAAGATAGGGCCCGACGATGACGTCGCCCCAAGGTCAGGGCCAGCTCATATCGCAAACCCGCACATCACAAGGAGCGGACAGATGCCCATCGCAACCCCCGAGGTCTACAACGAGATGCTCGACCGGGCGAAGGCAGGCAAGTTCGCCTACCCGGCCATCAACGTGACCTCCTCCCAGACGCTCCACGCCGCCCTGCGCGGCTTCGCGGAGGCCGAGAGCGACGGCATCATCCAGATTTCCACCGGTGGTGCCGAGTTCCTGGGCGGCCAGCACAACAAGGACATGGTCACCGGCGCGGTCGCCCTCGCCGAGTTCGCGCACATCGTCGCCGCCAAGTACGACATCACCGTCGCGCTGCACACCGACCACTGCCCCAAGGACAAGCTCGACAGCTATGTCCGCCCGCTGATCGCGGTCTCCGCCGAGCGTGTCGCCCGGGGCGAGAACCCGCTCTTCCAGTCCCACATGTGGGATGGCTCGGCCGAGACCCTCGCCGACAACCTGGCCATCGGCCAGGAGCTGCTGGCGCAGGCCGCCGCCGCCCGGATCATCCTGGAGGTCGAGATCACCCCGACCGGCGGCGAGGAGGACGGTGTCACGCACGAGATCAACGACGAGCTGTACACCACCGTCGACGACGCGCTGCGCACCGCCGAGGCCCTCGGCCTGGGCGAGAAGGGCCGCTATCTGCTGGCCGCCTCCTTCGGCAATGTCCACGGCGTCTACAAGCCGGGCAATGTCGTCCTCCGCCCGGAGCTGCTGAAGGACCTCCAGCAGGGTGTGAGCGAGCGGTACGGCAAGGCCGACCCGTTCGACTTCGTCTTCCACGGCGGCTCGGGCTCCACCGCCGAGGAGATCGCCACCGCGCTGGAGAACGGCGTCGTGAAGATGAACCTGGACACGGACACGCAGTACGCCTTCACGCGTCCCGTCGCCGCGCACATGTTCACCAACTACGACGGTGTGCTGAAGGTCGACGGCGAGGTCGGCAACAAGAAGACCTACGACCCGCGCACCTGGGGCAAGCTCGCGGAGGCCGGGATGGCCACCCGGGTCAGCGAGGCGTGTGGCGCGCTCCGCTCCGCCGGTACGAAGCTGAAGTAACGATCGCCGCTGGTGAGGCCCGGTGCCCCTCGGGGGCGCCGGGCCTTCTCCGGGTCCGGGCCCGGGGCCGTTGGCCGCGCCCCGGTCGTGGGGCGCGGGCCGCGCTGCGATGATCCCGGTATGGATGACCGTCCGCTTCCGGGGGAGATCAGGCTGTCCACGGCCACCGGCCGCTGGGTGGTCCTCACCACCGTCCTCGGGTCCAGCATGGCGCTGCTGGACTCCACCGTCGTCAATGTCGCCCTGCCGCGCATCGGCGAGGACCTCGACGCGGATCTCGCGGTCCTCCAGTGGATCGTCAACGCCTACACGCTCGCCCTGGCCGGGCTGATCCTGCTGGGCGGGGCGCTCGGGGACCGGTACGGGCGGCGGCGGGTCTTCGTCATCGGCACCGTCTGGTTCGCCGTCGGATCGCTGCTCTGCGGGCTGGCCCCCACCGGGGAGCTGCTGGTGCTGGCGCGCGCCTTCCAGGGCGTCGGCGGCGCCCTGCTCACCCCCGGCTCCCTCGCTCTCATCCAGGCGAGCTTCCACCCCGACGACCGGTCCCGCGCGGTCGGCCTCTGGTCCGGGTTCGGCGGGGTCGGGGCGGCGATCGGGCCGTTCGTCGGCGGATGGCTGGTGGACGGGCCCGGCTGGCGCTGGGTGTTCCTGATCAATGTGCCGCTGGCCGCGCTCTGTGTGCCGATCGCGCTGCGGCACGTACCGGAGTCGCGTGATCCGAAGGCGCACCACCACCGGTTCGACGTCCTCGGCGCGGCGCTCGGGGCGGCGGCGCTCACCCTGGTCACCTACGCGCTGATCGCCCACGTGTGGTGGGCGGGGGCCGCCGGGGTCGTGGTCGGGGCCGTGTTCGTACGGGTGGAGCGGCGGCGGCCGGAGCCGATGCTGCCGCTGTCGATCTTCCGGTCGCGGCTGTTCACCGCGGTGAATCTGGTGACGCTCTGTGTGTACGCCGCCTTCGGCGGGTTCTTCTTCCTGGTGGCGCTCCAGCTCCAGGTGGTGTCCGGGTACTCGCCGCTCCAGGCGGGGGTGGCGATGCTGCCGACGACAGTGCTGATGCTGCTCTTCTCCGCCCGGTCCGGGGCGCTGGCGGAGAGGACCGGGCCGAGGCTTCCGCTGACGGTGGGGCCGCTGCTGTGCGCGGCGGGGATGCTGCTGATGCTGCGGGTGGGGGAGCGGCCGTCGTACGTGGCGGATGTGCTGCCGGCGCTGCTGGTGATGGGGCTGGGGATGGTGACGCTGGTGGCGCCGCTGACGGCGACGGTGCTGGCGTCCGTGGAGACCGCCAGGGCGGGGATCGCGAGCGGGGTGAACAACGCGGCGGCCCGGGCGGCGGGGCTGCTGGCGGTGGCGGCGCTGCCGCTGCTGGCGGGGATGGGGCCGGAGGCGTACCGGTCGGCGGCGGAGTTCGGGGAGAGCTTCAGGCGGGCGATGCCGATGTGCGCGGGGGTGCTGGTGGTGGGGGCGGGGGTGGCGTTCGTGGGGGTGAGGAGGCCGCGGGGGGTGGGGGTGCGGCCGGAGTGCCGCATGTCGTGTGGTGTGGGGGCTCCCCCCTTGGAGCCGGGTTCCCGCCGGACCGGCCCCACGGGCACCCCGAGCGCCCCCGACCCGTCCGCCGACTGAGAACGACCCCCGCGCCAGGGGCGCAACTCAGCCTGTCTGGGGGGACCTCCCGGAGGCAGCGACGGGGGAGTTTGAGGACGGACCCTGTGCGACAGGTCCCCGCATCCCGCGGGCCCGGGTCGGGGGCCTGCCCCCGAACCCCCGCTCCTCAATCGCCGGAGGGGCTTGGGTGGTGCTGCTCAGTCGTCGGAGGGCTGGGGTTGCTCAGGTCTCGGGCGGGGGCGGGGTGGGGTTGCTCGAACGCCGGAGGGGTGGGGTGCGGCCGGAGGGGGCTGGGGGCAGAGGCGGCTCTGGGGGGAAGTCGGGGGCGGGGAGCTGGGAGACTGGGGGGATGGGTATTCACGAGAACCTCCTGGGCGGACCGCCCCCCACTCACCTCCCCGACGACCCCGCCCCCCGCGACCTCCTCGCCTCCGGCACCTCCCCCGCCGACGTCGCCGCCAAGTACCCCACCTCCTCCCTCGCCTGGGCGCGGCTCGCCGATGACGCCTGGGAGCGGGGCAGCGTCGTCGAGTCGTACGCGTACGCCCGCACCGGCTACCACCGCGGGCTGGACTCGCTGCGCCGCAGCGGGTGGAAGGGGCACGGGCCCGTCCCGTGGGAGCACGAGCCGAACCGCGGGTTCCTGCGGGCGCTGCACGCGCTCGCGCGCGCCGCGGAGGCGATCGGCGAGCAGGAGGAGTACGAGCGCTGCGCCGGCTTCCTCCGCGACTCCTCGCAGACCGCCGCGGACACCCTGGGCTGACCGCCGCCAGGCATGGAGGGAGTCCCGGACCCGGCCTATGATGCGGGTGGGGACCGGGGCTCCCACGCCGGACAAGGAAGGGGCGGACCGCTACCCGGACACGTCGAGGAGACAGCGATGTCACATGACGCGGCCCCGAACCTTGATTTCGCGGGCACCACTCCGTACGAGGACTATGTCCAGGCGGATGTTCTGACCCATCTCCAGCACCCCCTCTCCGACGACCCCGGAGAGATGGTCTTCCTGGTCACCACTCAGGTGATGGAGCTGTGGTTCACCGTCCTGGTCCACGAGTGGGAGACCGCGGGGCGCGCCCTGCGCGAGGACCGCCTCCCGGTGGCGATGGACGCGCTCAGGCGCTCGGTGCGCGAACTGGAGGCGCTGAACGCCTCCTGGAAGCCGCTCGGACAGCTCACCCCCGCACAGTTCAACGCCTACCGCGGAGCCCTGGGCGAGGGCTCCGGCTTCCAGTCGGCGATGTACCGGAGGCTGGAGTTCCTGCTCGGGGACAAGTCGGCCTCCCTGCTCGTACCGCACCGGGGCGCCCCCCGCGTCCACGCCGAACTGGAGAAGGCGCTCCAGGAGCCGAGCCTGTACGACGAGGTGCTGCGGCTGCTGGCCCGGCGCGGGCTGCCCGTGCCGGAGGAGGTGCTCGGGCGCGATCCGGCCCAGCGGTACGAGCCGAGCGCGGCCGTCGAGCAGGTCTGGGCCGGGATCTACGCGGACCGGGACCAGAACGATGAGCTGGTGCGGCTCGGCGAGGCGCTGACCGACGTCGGCGAGCTGGTGTGGCGCTGGCGCAACGACCATCTGGTGGCGACCCGCAGGGCCATGGGCTCCAAGACCGGGACGGGCGGCTCCGCCGGGGTCGCCTGGCTGGAGAAGCGGGCCCGGAAGAATGTCTTCCCCGAGCTCTGGACGGCCCGCAGCCATGTCTGACGACACCATGACCGCCCGGGACCTCCGGCACCGGGCCGCGGCCCTCGACGCCGCCGACCCGCTGGCCCCGCTCCGTGAGCTGTTCGTGCTCGACGAGGGCGTCTACCTCGACGGGAACTCCCTGGGAGCCCTCCCCGCCCATGTCCCCGCCCGGGTCGCCGATGTCGTCGCCCGCCAGTGGGGCGAGCTGCGCATCCGCTCCTGGGAGGAGTCCGGCTGGTGGACCGCGCCCGAGCGGATCGGCGACCGGATCGCCCCCCTGCTCGGCGCCGCCCCGGGACAGGTCGTCGTCGCGGACTCCACCAGCGTCAATGTGTTCAAGGCGCTGGTCGCGGCGGTCCGGCTGCGCCCGGACGAGGACCGTACCGACATCGTCGTGGACGTGACCACCTTCCCCGCCGACGGCTATGTCGCCCAGTCCGCCGCCCGGCTGACGGGCCGCCGGATCGTCCGGGTCGAGCCGGCCCGGCTGCCGTCCGCGCTCGGCCCCGCCACCGCCGCCGTCCTGGTCAACCATGTGGACTTCCGCTCGGGCCGGCTGCACGACCTGCCGGGGCTCACCGCCGCCGCGCACGCGGCGGGCGCGGTCGCCGTCTGGGACCTCTGCCACAGCGCGGGAGCGCTGCCCGTCGGCCTGGACGCCCACGGTGTCGATCTCGCCGTCGGCTGCACCTACAAGTACCTCAACGGGGGGCCGGGCTCACCGGCTTTCCTCTATGTCGCCGAACGCCATCAGGGCGCCTTCGACTCCCCGCTGCCGGGCTGGAATTCGCATGCCGACCCGTTCGCGATGGACCCCGGCTACGCCCCGGCCGAGGGAGCCCTCCGGGGGCGGGTCGGAACGCCCGACATTCTCTCGCTCCTCGCGCTGGAGGCGTCGCTCGACGTCTGGAACGGCGTTTGTATGGACTCCGTACGGGCGAAGAGTCTGGCGCTCACCGACTTCTTCCTGGAGTGCCTGGAGGAGTATGTCGACGGTGGGGTCAACCACCCCGATTCCAGGGTCAGTTCACTGACTCCGGGCCCGCACGCGGCCCGGGGGAGCCAGATCGCCCTGCGGTGCGCGGAGGCCCCCGCCGTGATGGAACGGCTGATCGAACGCGGTGTGGTGGGTGATGTGCGCAGGCCCGACGTGCTGCGATTCGGCTTCGCGCCGCTGTACACGGGATTCGCCGACACGCGCGCGGCGGCGGTGGCGATCGCCGAGGTGCTCGCGGAAGTGCCGCGGGCTTGACGGACACCCGACCTGGCCGGCGGGGGTACTGATACCGTCCCCGCTGGTCAGATCATTTCCGCGGCACCTCCTCACGACGAGGCCAATTCCGCGTCTCCCCGGGAAGGTTGGAATCGCATGCCGGACCCCGTCGCCCGTGACTCCGCCGAGGCCGAATCGGCTTTCTCGCATCCGGCCGTGGCTCCCGATGCGTCCGCTCCGTACGGTGACCACCCCGATCAGGTCGTCGACTTCTACACGCCCCACGGCAGCCCGGGGAGCGCCCCGCTCGTCGTCGTCCTGCACGGCGGGGCGTGGCGGAGCCGGTACGACCGCGCGCACATCACCCCGTTCGCCGGGTTTCTGGCGCGGCGGGGGTTCGCGGTCGCCAATGTGGAGTACCGGCGCGGCCGGGACCTCCCCCAGCAGGGCGGGGCGGCGCCGGTCGCGGGGCGGTGGCCGGAGACCTTCGACGATGTGGCCGCCGCGCTGGACGCGCTGCCCGATCTGGTCCCCAAGGCGCTGCCGGAGGCGGATCTCCGGCGGACGGTGCTGACGGGGCACTCGGCGGGCGGGCATCTCGCGCTGTGGGCCGCGGCCCGCCATGTGCTGCCCCCGGGGTCCCCGTGGCGGCTGCCGGCGCCGCCCCCGTTGCGCGGGGTGGTCGCGCTCGCGCCGATCGCGGATCTGGCGCGGGCGGTGGAGCTGGAGGTGTGCGGGGGCGCGGTGCGGCAGTTCCTCGGGGTCGCCGCCACCGGGACGGGGTTCGAGGAGCGCCGGGTGCACAGCGACCCGGCGGCGCTGCTGCCGACCGGGATCGCGACGACCCTGGTCCAGGGGAAGGCGGACATCACGGTGCCGTACGCGCTGGCGGAGTCGTTCGTGGAGGCGGCGGGGAGGGCGGGGGAGACGGTGGGGCTGACGTTGCTGGAGGGGGTGGGGCATTTTCCGCTGATCGATCCGGCGGTGGATGCGTGTGCGGTGGTGGCGGAGGAGATCGCCCAACTGGCGTGGTGACCGCTCCCCTTGTGCGCTCCCGCGCCACGGGCAGCCCGAGCAGTTTCAGCCTGTCCGGCGTTTGAGGACGGACCCTGTGCCACAGGACCCCGCATCCTGCGGGCCACGGTCGGGGGCCGGCCCCCGAACCCCCGCTCCTCAATCGCCGGAGGGGCTTGGGGCGCTCAGGTCGCCGGAGGGGCTGGGGTTACCCAGGTCCCCAGCGGGGGCTGGGGTGGTGCGGCTCAACCGACGGAGGCCGGGTTGCTGAGGTCGCCGGAGGGGCTGGGGTGGTGCGGCTCAACCGACGGAGGGCTGGAATGCGTGCCCCGGCTCTCCGGACGGGGTGAGCACCCCCAGCCCGTCCTGGGCCACCCCCAGGGAGCAGCTCCGCAGAAGAGCGCGGGCGCACCGGGGCGGTATCGCGGACCGAAACTGTCCGCAATGGTCCCTACGGTTGCCCCATGACTCATCTCGTCACCGGAGCCACCGGCACCGTCGGCCGCCAGATCGTCCGGGAGCTGCTCGACCGCGGCCTCCCCGTCCGCGCCCTCACCACCCGTGACCCCGCCACCGTGGACTTCCCTGCCGATGTGGAGGTGGTCCGCGGGGATCTCACCGGCCCCGGGAGCCTGGCCGGGGCGCTGGAGGGTGTCACCGGGCTCCATCTGATCACCTTCGGGGACGGCTTCTTCACCCCGCTGGAGACCGGCCCCCGCATCCTGGAGGCGGCCCGGGCCGCCGGGGTGCGGCGGGTCACCGTGCTGCACGGCGGCGGGCCCACCCCGCTGGAGGACGCGGTCCGGTCCGGGCCGCTGCCGTGGACCGTGCTCATGCCGGTGGAGTTCATGGCGAACGCCCTGGAGTGGGCCGACTCCGTCCGCACCGCCGACGAGGTCCGCGAGCCGTTCACGGACCGGCTCAGCGCCATGGTCCACGAGGGCGACATCGGCGCGGTCGCCGCCGTCGCCCTCTCCGAGGACGGCCACGGCGGCCGGGAGTACGTCATCACCGGCCCGCGGGCGCTGACGATCGGTGACAAGACGGAGACCCTGGCGTCCGCGCGCGGCCGGGAGATCCGGCTGGTGGAGCTGACCGAGGAGGAGGCCGTCGCCCGCTGGCGGGAGGCCGGGCACACCGACGACGTCATCGGGTTCCTGCTCTCGGTCTACCGGGACACCCCGCCCGTCGGCCGTACCCCCGTCGACACCGTCGCCGAGGTCACCGGCCGCCCGGCGCGGACCTTCGCCGACTGGGCCCGGGAGCACGCGGACGCGTTCCGGGCCGCCGGCGCCGGCTGATCCCTCGTACGCCCGGGCTGTGCGGGGTCCTCCCGTGGACCCCGTACCGCCCCCCGGTAGTCCTCAGGACGGACGCGGCGGGATCGGCAGAGATGCTGACGACCGCGTCCGTCCGGCCGCCTACCGTTCTGTACGTGACCGAGAAGACCCGCAGCCCCGAGTACCGCCTGGCGATCGGCGCCCTCGCCGGCCTCCGCCAGGAACTCTTCCATGACGCCTTCGCCTACCGCCCGCTCCCCCGGATGAGCACCGACGGACCGGTGACCCGCCGGCTCCCGGCCCGGATACGGTCGTACGCCGGCTGGCTCCCCCATGCCGTGGTGGCCGGCATCTCCTTCGCCGTGCTGATGGCGTCGCTCGCGTTCAACTTCGGCGGCAGTGTCGCGCTCGTGGCCGGCGTGATCTCCGCCGCCACCGTGGCGATGACGCTCGTCCGGCCGGTCGGGGCGTTCTGGGCGTCGCTGGCCTCCACCCCCGTCATCAGTGTGCTCCTCCCGGACGCGGGCCTGTGGCCCTGGACCGGGGCCGGCCTGTTCGCGCATCTGGTGGTGCTGACGGTGGTGGCCCTGCGGACCCGGCCGCGCACCTCCGTCTGGATGTGGACGGCGACCGCCGTCTACGCGATGCTGGCCGAGTTCGCCGGGGACGAGAGCGGCGGCAACAGCCCGCACATGCTCTTCGTCTCCCTGCTGGCCCTGCTGGTGACGACCGTGGTGTACGTGCGCAGGGAGGCCCGGCAGGAGGTCGCGGCGCAGCAGTCGGTGACCGCCGTCGAACGCGACCGCCGGACCCTGCTGGAGGAGCGCACCACCATCGCCCGCGAACTGCACGACGTGGTCGCCCACCACATGTCGGTGGTCGCCATCCAGGCGGAGGCCGCCCCCTACCGGGTGGAGAACCCGCCGCCCGAGCTGGAGAAGGCGTTCGTCACCATCCGGGAGAACGCCGTCGCCGCGCTCACCGAACTCCGCCGCATCCTCGGGGTCGTCCGGGCGGAGGACTACGAGGCCCCCGACGCCCCGCAGCCGGTGCTCGGCGACCTGGACCGGCTCCTGGGCAATGTGCGGGAGGCCGGCCTGGAGGTGGAGAAGGCGGTCACCGGGGCGGTGCGCCCGCTTCCGCAGGGGGTGGAGCTCTCCGCGTACAGGATCATCCAGGAGGCGCTGAGCAACGCGCTGCGGCACGCCCCGGGCTCGTCGGCCAGGGTCGAGATCGGTTACGTTCTCGGTGGGCTCGGCCTGCGGATCGTGAACACCGCGCCGAAGGGCCTGGTCAAGCCATCGCCGGGGGCGGGGCACGGAATCACCGGGATGCGGGAGCGGGTGTCGATGCTGGGCGGGGAGATGACCGCGGGGGCCATGGAGGACGGTGGCTGGGAAGTGGCCGCGTTCCTGCCCGTCGCCCTGGACGCCCCCGTCGCCGAGGAACCGGTATGACCATCAGGGTGCTGATCGTGGACGATCAGATGATGGTCCGCGAGGGCTTCTCCGTGCTGCTGAACGCGATGCCGGACATCGAGGTCGTCGGCGAGGCGGTGAACGGGCGGGAGGCGGTGGCCAGGGTCGCCGAGCTGGCGCCGGACGTGGTCCTGATGGACATCCGGATGCCGGAGCTGAACGGCATCGAGGCCACCCGGGAGATCGTCGCCGCCCACGCCGCGTCCAGGGTGCTGGTGCTGACCACCTTCGATCTGGACGAGTACGTCTACCAGGCGCTGCGGGCCGGGGCCTCGGGGTTTCTGCTCAAGGACGCGTCGGCGCGGCAGCTGGCCGAGGGGGTACGGGTGGTGGCGGCGGGCGAGGCGCTGCTCGCGCCGACCGTGACCCGCCGGCTGATCACGGAGTTCTCCAAGCTGTCCCAGAATCCGCGGGTGTCGTCGCTCTCCCGGATAGGGGAGCTGACCGAGCGCGAGACCGAGGTGCTGGCGCTGATCGCGCAGGGCCTGTCGAACGCGGAGATCGCCGCGCATCTGGTGGTCGCGGAGTCCACCATCAAGACCCATGTGAGCCGGGTCCTGGTGAAGCTGGGGCTGCGGGACCGCACCCAGGCCGCGGTCTTCGCGTACGAGGCGGGGCTGGTCACCCCCGGATAGCGTCCGGCTGCCTTCCGTGCTGGTCACGGGCCGGTTGAGCTTTGTCCACAGCTCTGGTCACCGGCTGTGGGATGGGGTTAACGTCCGCTTATGGACGCACTTTTCGAGCCGTGGTCGCCCGCTTTCGTCGCCGATCCGTACCCCGCGTACGAGCGGCTGCGGGCGACCGGCCGGGCGCACTGGTTCGAGCCCACCCGGCAGTGGCTCATTCCGCACTACGAGGACGTCTCCGCGCTGCTGCGGGACCGCAGGCTCGGGCGGACCTATCTGCACCGGTTCACCCACGAGGAGTTCGGGCGCACGCCCCCGCCCGCCGAGCACGAGCCGTTCCACACGCTCAACGACCACGGCATCCTCGATCTGGAGGCCCCGGACCACACCCGGATTCGCCGGCTGGTGACCAGGGCCTTCACCCCGAGGACGGTGGCAGCGCTGGAGCCGACCGTGCGCCGGCTGGCGGCGGAGCTGGTGGCCGGGGTGCGGAAGGCGGGCGGCGGCGATCTGCTCGCGGATGTCGCCGAGCCGCTGCCGGTGGCGGTGATCGCGGAGATGCTGGGGATTCCGCCGGGGGACCGGGGGCTGCTCCGGCCCTGGTCGGCCGATATCTGCGGGATGTTCGAGCTGAACCCGTCGGAGGAGACGGCGCGCCGGGCGGTGCGGGCGTCGCGGGAGTTCTCCGGGTATCTGCGGGGGCTGATCGCCGAGCGCCGGAGCGAGCCGGGCGGGGATCTGATCTCGGCGCTGATCGCCGCGCACGACGAGGGCGACCGGCTCAGCGAGCAGGAGATGGTCTCCACCTGTGTGCTGCTGCTGAACGCGGGTCACGAGGCGACCGTCAACACCACCGCCAACGGGTGGTGGACGCTCTTCCGCCACCCGGAGCGGCTGGCGGAGCTGCGGGCGGACCACTCGCTGCTGCCCACGGCGGTGGAGGAGCTGATGCGGTACGACACCCCGCTCCAGATGTTCGAGCGCTGGGTGCTGGACGACATCGAGATCGGCGGGACGGTGATCCCGCGCGGGTCGGAGCTGGCGCTCCTCTTCGGCTCGGCCAACCGCGACCCCGCCCGGTTCGACGACCCGGACGTGCTGGACCTGGCCCGCCGCGACAACCCGCACATCACCTTCGGCGCGGGCATCCACTTCTGCCTGGGGGCGCCGCTGGCGCGGATCGAGCTGGCGGCGTCCTTCGGGGAGCTGTTGCGGGAGGCGCCGGGGATGAGGTTGGTGGGGGAGCCGGGGTGGAGCCCCGGGTATGTGATCCGCGGTGTGGACCAGCTCCTGGTGGAGCTGTAGCCCCGAGGGCCCCGCTCACCCGTACCGCCCGGCCCGTCCGGGGGTACCTCCCAGAGGCAGCTCGGGGAGTGTGAGGACGGCCCCCGCGCCACGGGTGCCCCCAGCGGGGCTGGATTTCGTGCCTCGGCCCGCCGGAGGGGCGGGGGGCGCCTTCAGGTGGGTGGGTCAGGGGGGTGGGAGGGTCAGGCCCCAGGCTCCGGCTCGGAGGGTCCAGGTGCGGGTGCGGACCGGGCCCGTGATCAGGGTGTCCGCGCGGTAGCGGAAATCCGGGCCCGACACGGTCACCGACAGCGCCTTCGCCGTCAGGCGCTCCGCACCCCCCGGCCGCACCACCACCTCCGCCCGGCCCCCCACCGCCCGCACCGTCACCCCTTCCACCTCCCGGTCCAGATCCGCCAGCAGCACCCCGTCCGCCTCCACCCGCAGCCGGTGCCGGTGCGAGCGGGCCGCGGGCAGCACCGCGGGCGCCGGGCGCGCCAGGGACCGCACCAGCAGCCGGCAGGCCCCCCAGACCCCCGCCGCGCCCCCGGACACGGGCGCGTGGGGGATCGTGAGATCCCCCACCACCACCCCGTCGCTCTCGTCCACCAGCAGATCCAGCCGCCGCACCGCCCCGTCCAGCACCGCCCTGGCCGCCGCGACCGCCCCCCGGGGCACCCCCAGGGAGTGCGCCAGCTCCACCACGGGGCCCACCGGGACCAGGGCGAGCGCGCCGTCCCCGAGCCAGCGGTCCCGGTGCAGCAGCGCCACCGCCCGCAGCAGCGCCCGGTCGTCGCCCACCACCACCGGCCGTCTGGAACCCCTGCGGGCCAGGGCCCGCGCGAACTCCTCGGGACCCTCCGGAAGGCAGATTTTCGCCTCCGAGCCGCCGCACAGCACATCCTTCGCGATCCGAACGGACTCGCCGTCACTTCGGCGGGCGACCGGGTCGATGACCACCAGCAGCTGGTCGTGAGCCGACACCTCGGTCCTTCCTCGGGTAGCATCTTTGTGCAAGAGCCCCTTGCGCTATTGCGCCAGGGGCTTCGTCTATTCCGGGGCAACCGGTCCGCGGACTCAGGCACGGCTCACGCCCCCTGACCTTGGACATGCCCCGCCCGGAAGGGGTGTACGCCTGTGCCCGCACTTGTGCTGCTCGGTGCTCAGTGGGGTGACGAGGGCAAGGGAAAGGCCACCGACCTGCTCGGTGGTTCAGTGGACTATGTGGTGCGTTACCAGGGCGGCAACAATGCCGGCCACACGGTCGTCGTGGGCGACCAGAAGTACGCGCTGCATCTGCTCCCTTCCGGAATTCTCTCACCGGGGTGCACCCCGGTGATCGGCAATGGAGTCGTGGTCGACCCGGCCGTCCTGCTCTCCGAGCTGAGCGGGCTCAATGACCGCGGCGTGGACACGTCCAAGCTGCTGATCAGCGGAAACGCCCATCTCATCACCCCGTACAACGTCACGCTCGACAAGGTGACGGAACGGTTCCTCGGAACGCGCAAGATCGGTACGACGGGCCGCGGCATCGGCCCGACGTACGCGGACAAGATCAACCGCGTGGGCATCCGCGTCCAGGACCTCTACGACGAGTCGATCCTCGTGCAGAAGGTCGACGCGGCGCTGGAGTCCAAGAACCAGCTCCTCGCCAAGGTCTTCAACCGCCGCGCCATCGAGTCCGGCCGGATCGTGGAGGAGATGCTCCAGTACGCGGAGCAGCTGCGGCCCTATGTCGCCGACACCACACTGATCCTCAACGACGCCATCGACGCCGGCAAGGTCGTCCTCTTCGAGGGCGGCCAGGGCACGCTGCTGGACGTGGACCACGGCACGTACCCCTTCGTCACCTCCTCCAACCCGACCGCGGGCGGGGCGTGCACGGGTGCGGGCGTGGGGCCGACGAAGATCAGCCGGGTCATCGGCATCCTCAAGGCCTACACCACCCGCGTCGGTGCCGGTCCGTTCCCGACGGAGCTGTTCGACGAGGACGGCGAGGCGCTGCGCCGCATCGGCGGCGAGCGCGGTGTGACCACCGGCCGCGACCGGCGCTGCGGCTGGTTCGACGCGGTGATCGCCCGCTACGCGACCCGGGTCAACGGTCTGACGGACTTCTTCCTCACCAAGCTCGACGTGCTCACCGGCTGGGAGCAGATCCCGGTCTGTGTGGCGTACGAGATCGACGGCCGGCGGGTGGAGGAGCTGCCCTACTCGCAGACCGACTTCCACCACGCCAAGCCGGTCTACGAGATGCTGCCGGGCTGGTCCGAGGACATCACCAAGGCCAAGACCTTCGACGATCTGCCGAAGAACGCGCAGGCGTACGTGAAGGCGCTGGAGGAGATGTCGGGAGCGCCGATCTCGGCGATCGGGGTCGGCCCCGGCCGTACCGAGACGATCGAGATCAACTCGTTCCTGTAGGTCCCGCCGGCTGACGGCCGCGAGCGGAGAGGCCCGGCCCGGGCGACCCCCGGGCCGGGCCTTTTCGCGCACCGGGACGATTACTCACGGTTACTGCATTACGGCGAATTCTGAGTGGTTATCAGATAATTCACAGGGCTTCGGGGAGGGGTGGTGTCGGCGAATCATCGACCGGCGAGCACGGAGGGCATCCCGCATGAGAAGCATCCACGGCCTGCCCGCGCGGGCACTCCGCCGCGTCAGCGGGTCCATCGCGGTCTGCTGTGTGCTGGGAGCCGGCGTCCTGGCGGCGGGGCCGGCCGGCGGAGCGCACGCGGTGGAGGGGCCGGGCGGTGCGCCGCTCACCCCGGCGCCGCTCACCCCGGCGGCCTCGCCCGGCGCCGGGTCCGGCGGCCCGGCGGCCCCCGCCCCCGTCTCCTCCGGGTCCCCGTCGGCCGGCGGCGCGGCGGGCCCGGGAGCCGATCTGGCCCTCCGTACGGAGTTCACCGCCCGGGCCCCGTCCACCGCTCCCCCGTCCACCCCTCCGGCCGTCCCCACCGCTGAGCGGCTCACCGCCGGCGCCCCGGCCCCGGCCCCCGCCGACGGGACCTACGTCTACCGGGTCACCGCCGTCAACCACGGCCCCTCCCGGGCCGTGGACGTCGTCGTGACCGACGAACTGCCCCGGGCGCTGGTCTTCGTCTCCTCGCCGGACGGCTGTACGGCACAGGGGCGGACGATCACCTGCGGACCGCTGGCCACCCTCGCGGTGGGCCGCTCCCACAGCTGGCTGATCCATGTCGCCCTGGCGCCCGACTACACCGGTGACGGCACCGACATCACCAATGTGGTCGCCGTCACCTCCCAGACCGCCGACCCCGACCCCGGCAACAACACGGACACCCTCACCGGGCTCCCCGTGCCGCCCGGGGCGGGCAGCGCCGATCTCTCCCTCCGCAAGACCGCCGAGCTGCCGCCGGGCAGCCGCCGGGTCACCCCCGGCCAGACCTTCACGTACCGGATCACCGTCCACAACCTCGGGCCCTCCGCCGCCCGGGGCGTCCAGGTCACCGACCCGCTGCCGGAGCTGCTGCGCTTCGTCTCATCGCCCGACTGCCGGCTCGCCGCCGGCTCGGCGCAGCGGGTGGTCTGCCCGGTCCCCGGCCCGTTGCCGGCCGGGCAGTCCGTGACCCACCGGATCGTCGTCCAGGTGCGCGAGAGCGCACCCCGGTACGGCGGCGGGGACAGCGGTGGCCATGGCGGCGGTGGCCATGGCGGCGGCGGGCACGGCGGGGGGCGCGTTCGGGAGATCGACAACATCGCGTCCGTCACCTCCGTGACCCGGGACCCGGTGCCGGGCAACAACAGCAACCCCTCCGGCACCACCGGCCCCGACGGCGGCCCGCTGTTCGTCGTCCACCCGCACCGGCCGACGCATCCGCCGACCCACCCGCCCCGCCCCACCGACCCCGGAAAGCCGCATCCCGGAAAGCCGCACCCGGGCGGCCCGCAGCTCCCCGACACCGGCCGTGAGGTGCCCGGCTGGCTGCCGTGGTCCGCCGGGCTGACCCTGGCCGCCGGCTGCGCCCTCGTGGTGCTCGGCCGCCGCATCGAGCGCTGAGAGGCCCCGCCGACATGAGAATCCTCCGGCGCACGGCCCTCCGCCGCACCGCCCTGGCCGTCCTGGCCGCCCTGTGCGCGACACTGCTCGGTCCGGTGCCCCAGCACGCCACCGCGCGGGACGGGGCACGCGGCGACGACCGCGCCCGCACCACCCCCGTACAGCGGCAGCAGGCCCCCCGCGCGCTCAGCTTCCCCGTGCACGAGCCCTTCGACGGGCCGGCCGGGAATCTGGGCACGCTCACCGGCACCGCGAGCTACCAGAGCGGCGGCTGGCTGCGGCTGACCAGCGCGGCGGGCGGCCAGGCCGGCGGCTGGGAGATGAACGACTCCTTCTCCACCGGGCTCGGCATCGTCGCCGAGTTCACCTACGCCACCTACGGCGGCACCCCCTTCGACGGCAAGCGCGGTGACGGCCTCGCCTTCTTCCTGGCCAACGGCGCCGCGCCGAACGGCACCGGCGCTCCCGGCGGCAGCCTCGGCTACGCCTGCGGCGGCGGCCCGCCCTGCAACCGGTCCGGGGTGCCCGGCGCCTTCCTGGGCATCGGGATCGACGAGTTCGGCAACTTCTCCTCCACCGCCGTCGGCAACGGCGGGCCCGGCACCCAGGCCAACAAGATCGTGCTGCGCGGCGGCGGCAGCGGCACCACCGGCTACCGCTTCGGCACCTCCGTCGACGGCCCCGGCGGCACCGTGGAGACCCGGGGGCGCGGCGACTACCGCACCGTACGGGTCACCGTGGTGCCCCGCGGCGGCCGGCTGCTGGTGTCGATCTGGTCGGACACCGGGCCCGGCACCGCGCTGAACGAGATCGTCACCGACTACGACGTGACCACCATCGCCGGTCAGCCGGCCCTGCCCGCCACCCTCAAGGTCGGTTTCTCCGGCGGCACCGGAGGCGCCACCAATATCCACGAGATCGGCGATCTGAAGATCAATGTCCCGGCCGATCTCTCGGTCACCAAGACCGGCAGCCCCGCCACCGTCCCGGCGGCCGGCGGCCGGGTGACGTACACCGTCAGGGTCTCCAACAGCGACGACAACGACGTCATGGGCGCGTATGTGCAGGACACCGTCCCCGGGCTCACGGGGGTGACCTGGACCTGCACGGCCACCGCGGGCAGCGCCTGCGGACAGCCGTCGGGCAGCGGCAACACCCTCATCACCACGGTCGATCTGCTGCGGAGCGGCTCCGCGACCTACACCATCACCGGCACCGCGCCCGCCCAGCCCGCCACCCTCACCAACACCGCGACCGTCACCGCGCCCGCCGACCGCTCCGACACCGACACCACCAACAACACCGCGAGCGCCACCACCACGGTGACCGCGCGGGCGGATGTGGCCGCGCTCAAGAGCGGTGTCGGCAGCGGCCCGGTCAGCCCGGGGCAGACCTTCGACTACCGGATCACGGCGCGGAACAACGGGCCGTCGGACACCGCCAATGTGCGGATGACCGACACCCTCCCGGCCGGTCTCACCTTTGTCTCATCGGCCGACGGCTGCACGGCGAGCGGCGCGGCCGTGAGCTGTCCGGCGGCCCGCACCCTCGCCGCGAACCAGTCCCTCTCCTGGACCTTCCGGGTCCGGCTCGACCCGGGCTACACCGGCGACGGCGGCGATCTGCGCAATGTCGCCACCGTCACCCACGACGTCACCGACCCCGTGCCCGCCAACAACACCAGCGCCGCCGCCCCGCCACCCGGCGGGGTGACCCGGCCGGTGGCGGATGTGCGCACCGCCAAACAGACCGTGACCGCCACCCCCGTGGCACCCGGCCAGACCTTCGACTACCGGGTCACCGTGACCAACGACGGCCCGTCCACGGCCCGCGGGGTCAGGATCACCGATGTGCTGCCGACCGCGCTGGCCCTGGTCTCGTCGCCGGACGGCTGCACGGCCTCCGGCCGGACCGTGAGCTGCGGCCCCGTCGCGGCCCTGGCCGTCCGCTCCTCGGCCACCTGGACCTTCCGGGTGCGGCTCGACCCGGCGTACTCCGGGGACGGCACCACGCTCCGCAACACCGCCGTGGCCGCCTCGGACACCGACGACCCCAACGAGGCGAACAACAGCGGTACGTCGGGGCCGCCCGGCGGGCGGGTGACCGCGCCCACCGCCGATCTGGTCCTCACCAAGCGGACCGGCTGACCCACGGCCGTCCATCCGAAGGGCTCGTGAGCCGCACAGCGGATGGACGGCTCCGGATTCACGAACGGAATCGATGCGAGATGAGATCGAGAAGACGCCGGCTCCCGGGGGCCGGGGCGGTGGTCGCCGCCCTGGTCTGCGCGGTGTCGCTGTGCTCCGGCACGGTACGGGCCGCCGGACACGCCGGACCGTCCGCCGGGCTCGCGGGGCCGGCTGCCGTACAGGCCCGGCAGGCCGCCGGGCACACGGGACAGGCCGCCGGGCTCGCGGGACAGGCCGCCGGGCACGCCCGGCAGGCCGCCGGACACGCCGGACCGGCCGCCGCGGTGCCGCTCTCCGCCTCCGCGGGCTCCTGGGCATCCGCCGCCTCCGCCTCCGCCGCCGGGGTGGTGACCCGGCTCGCCCGCGCCCCGGGCTCCGGGGCCGCCGTCCCGCCCGGCGGTCTGGTCACCTACACCCTGACCGCCCGGAACAACGGCCCCTCGGTGGCGCGCGATGTCACCGCGACGGACACCCTGCCGGAGGGCATGGAGTTCGTGTCGTCGGTGGACGGCTGCACCGCCGCCGGGCGGACCGTGACCTGCGGCCCCGAGCCGCAGCTCAGCGTGGGCGAGGTCAAGACCTGGACCTTCGTGGTCCAGCTCTCCCCCTCCTACCGGGGTGACGGCACCGACCTCGGGAACACCGCCACCGGCACGTCGGAGGCCGTCGACCCGGACCCGGACAACAACAAGACCGACCCGGTGCCGCCGGACGGGCCCTTCGACCCGGTCTCCGATCTGAACACCGTGAAGGCCGCGCTCGGCAGCGGACCCATCGTGCCCGGCGAGGAGTTCGAGTACCGGATCACCACCCGGAACACCGGACCGTCCGACGCCCGGAACGTCTCGGTGACGGACAATCTGCCGCCCGGGATCACCTTCGTCTCCTCCGCCGACCCCTGTGTGGCCTCGGGCCAGCGGGTCACCTGCGGCCCGCTCGGGGTGCTCCCGCCGGACGCCCGGGTCTCCTGGACGTTCAAGGTGAGGCTCAGCGAGACCTACAGCGGCGACGGCACCGATCTCCGCAACACCGCGACCTCCACATCGGACTCCGAGGACCCCGACCCCACCGACAACACCTCGCCGCCCGTGCTGCCGCCCGGCGGTGTGACCCGGCCGCAGGCCGACATCTGGACCATCAAGCGGCCGACGACCACCACACCGATCTCCCCCGGCCAGACCTTCGAGTACACCGTCACCGTCACCAACGACGGCCCCTCGCAGGCCCTCGCGGTCCGGCTCACCGACACGCTGCCCACCCCGCTGGCCTTTGTCGCCTCGCCCGACGGGTGCACGGCGACCGGCCAGAACGTCTCCTGCGGGCCGCAGGCGGTGCTCGCCCCCGGAGCCACCAGGACCTGGCGGTTCACGGTCCGGCTCGACCCGAACTACCGGGGTGACGGCTCCGACATCGCCAACACGGCCACCGCGGCATCGGACACCACCGACCCCGTGCCCGGCAACAACACCAGCCCGCCCGCCGGGCTGCCCGGCAGCGCGGTCAACCAGCCGTACGCGGACCTCGCGGTCACCAAGGAGGCCGTGGGCACCACCCCGCCGGTCCCCGGCCAGAGCTTCGACTACCGCATCCGCGTCACCAACAACGGCCCGTCGGCGGACGCGCTCAATGTGCGGCTCTCCGACGAACTGCCGCCCGGACTGACGTATGTCTCCTCGTCACCCGCCGGATGCACGGTCTCGGGCCTCGCGATCACCTGCCGGCGGGCCGCCCCGCTCGGGGTCGGCGAGACCATCGAGTACACCCTCACGGTCCGGATCGACCCGGCGTACAAGGGCGACGGCAGCGATCTGCTGAACACCGCCCGCGTCACCGCCGACAACATCGACCCGGCCGGCGGGAACGACACCGACACGGCGACGGTCCCCGGCGGCCAGGTCGCCGCGCCCTCCGCCGACCTGGCGGTCGTCAAGCGGCCGGTGACCAGCGTTCCGGTCGCCCCCGGTGAGACCTTCGACTACCGGGTGACCGTCACCAACCGGGGCCCCTCGCAGGCCGAGGAGGTCAGGGTGACCGACACCCTGCCGTCCGCGCTGACCTTTGTCGCGTCCGACGACGAGTGTGTCTCGGGCGACCAGGTCGAATGCGGCCCGCAGGCCACTCTGGCGCCGGGTGCCTCGGTGACCTGGGTGTTCCGGGTGAAGCTCGACCCGGACTACACCGGGGACGGCTCCGACATCCGCAACACCGCCGTCGTCGACTCCGCCACCCGCGACCCGGTCGACGCCAACAACGAGTCCACCACCGGCACTCCCGGCGGCACGGTCGAGGAGCCGACCGCCGACCTGGAGGTGACCAAGAAGACCCCCTGACCGGGGCGGGGGAACCAGGGGCGGGCCGTCGCAGGAGGACGGCCCGCCCCTCGGGTTCCCGCGAGCGGTCGCCGGGTCAGAGCGCCGTCTCGACGCCGGCCTCCCGGAGCACCTTGAGGTTGTCGCCGCTCAGCGCGTCGAAGGCCGCCGCCTCACCGGGCGCGAGCCGTGTCTCGTACACCACGGGCCCCTCGCCGAGCAGCGCCGCCGGGTCCAGTTCGGTGGTGTGGACGATGGTGCCGTTGCCCTCCAGCACCGGCTGCCAGCGCGGGCCGTCGGTCCGCAGCCAGCTGCGGGCGATCCCGCCCGGGTTGCGCACCACGACCGGCTCACCGGGGTCCACCAGGCCCAGCCGGGAGAGCACCGCGCGCGAGGCCGCGACACCCGAACCGCAGGACGGGGTCAGCCCGGCGCCCCGCTCGAAGGTGCGGACGAAGACCTCACCGCCGCCCAGCGGCCGGACGAAGGAGACATTCGCCCCGATCGGGAAGGCGGCCGGGGTCTCCGCGACCCGGCTGCCGGTGGCGATCAGCTCCGACTCGTCGTACCGGTCGCCGTCACCGCCCCCGCCCCTGCCGTCGTCGCCGCCGTCGCCGAGCACCGTGATCAGATGCGAGTTGGGCACGGCGACCGCCGAGAACCGCCGGGACGGGTGGTACGCGGGCAGCGACCGGTCCACGAACGGCGCTCCGGCGGACCCCGCCACGATCGGCTCCTCGGGGGCGAAGTCCACCGGGGGCAGCTCGACGGAGACCTGCCGCACGCCGTGCGGGGTCGTCTCGGCCGCGCGCACGGTGAAGGTGTGCGGCCCGGTGCGCAGCTCCACCGTCTCGGCCTGGTACCGGTCGAGCAGCAGCCGCCCGGCGCCGCGCATGCCATTGCCGCAGAGCAGGGAGGCGGAGCCGTCGGGGTTGAAGAAGTACGCCTCGGCGCTGCCGTCGCCGTTGTCGGCGATGAAGTACACACCGTCGCCGCCCAGGCCCAGCCGGCGGTCGCAGAGCAGTCGCACGGCGCGGGCGACGTCCGCCTCCGCGAAGTGGTCGGACGGGGCTCCGTCGATGACGAAGATGTCGTTCAGACTGCCGTGTGTCTTGGTGATCCTCAGCGCCATGGTGCTCCGTCCGCTCTCCGGCCGGCTCTCCCGTCCGGCGCCGGCCCGTCCGGCCAGTCTAGGACGGTTCCGGGCGTCGGTGCCGCCCGTGCCGAGCGCCCCGGGCACCCCTCGCCGGCGGGCCGGACACCGCGCCGGTCCGCGGCCGCCCCACCGCTCAGTAGTCGGTTCTGGTGTAGGTGAGCGGGTCGCCGGCCGAGCCCACCAGCTCGCGGACGACCGTGCTGTCGTCCGGCGTCGTCAGCCGGCTCCACTGCCCGGGGGAGCAGGTGGCGGCGTCGCCCGATGTCACCCGGGTCGGCCCCAGCTCCAGCGGTGGCCCCGGCGCCCGGAGCGTGGCGGTCCAGCCGCACTCGTACGAGGGTCCGGTGCCGGTCAGCGTCATGACCCGGCTGCCCCGGGCGCCCTGGACGAGGGTCATGGTGCGGGTGTGGGTGCCCTCGGCGTTGTCGAAGGTCGCCCGCCAGGTGCCGAGATACGCCTCCGGTACGGCGCTGGGCGGCTTCGGCGACTCGCGGGGCGGGGCGGAGGACGCGGACGCGGTGGGGTCCGGCCCGGGGGAGGCCGGGGGCGGGTCCCCGGGCGCGGTGTACCAGACGGCCGCGCTCACGGCCAGGGCGGTCAGCAGCGCGGACGCGCCGAGCACGGCGGCCCGGCGCCGGGTGGGCCGCGGGCCGGCCGGGACGGAGCCGGGGAAGGGCGGGGTGCCGCCGTACCCGGGCCCGTTCTCCCAGAAGCCGGGCTCGCCGGCCGGTACCGGCGGGGGCGGCATCGGGGGGCCCGGGGCATAGGGCCGGGTCGGGGCGGGGTCTGGCGGCTCGGCCGGGAGCGCGTACCAGCCCTCCGGCGGGGCCGTGTCCGCGTTCCGGCCCTCCGGCGGGCCCGTGCGGGCGTCCCGGCCCCCCGGCGGGGGCTGCTCGGTGTCCAGCAGGCGCACCGCGTGCCGGCCCAGCTGGGCGAGGAGGGGACCGGGCAGCCACGGCTCGTCGAACCTCCCGGAGGCCGCGGCCCCGGCGCCGGTGCGCTCCAGCACCTCCGCCGGGGCCGGCCGCCGGCCCGGGTCCTTGCGCAGACACTCCCGTACCAGCGCCGTCAGCCCCTCGGGCACCCCCGACAGATCCGGTTCCCGCTCCACGATCCGGTACATCACCGCGTGCCGGCCGCTGTCCCCCGGGCCGAACGGGTGCCGTCCGGTCGCCGCGTACACCAGGACCGCGCCCAGACAGAAGATGTCGCAGGCCGCCGTGACCGGATCGCCGAGCACCTGTTCCGGGGCCATGAAGCCGGGGGAGCCGATCACCGACCCCGCGCGGGTGGGTCCCCCGGTGGTGTCGGTGTCCAGGGCGCGGGCGATGCCGAAGTCGATGACGCGCGGCCCGTCGATGGTGATCAGCACATTGGAGGGCTTCAGATCGCGGTGGACGAGTCCGGCGGCGTGGATCTCGCCCAGCGCGTGGGCCAGACCCGAGCCGAGGACGCGCACCGAGTGCTCGGGGAGCGGGCCCCGGGCGACCACGGTGTTCAGCGCGGGGCCGGCGACATAGCCGGTGGCGACCCAGGGCACGGGCGCCTCGGTGTCGGCGTCCAGGACCGGCGCGGTCCACCGGCCGCCCACCCGCCGGGCCGCCCGCACCTCCCGGCGGAAGCGCTCCCGGAACTCCTCCTGCCCGGCCAGCTCCCGCCGGATCAGCTTCACCGCGACCGTGCGCCCCCGGTCGCTGCGGGCCAGATAGACCTGGCCCATCCCGCCGGCGCCGAGCCGGGCCAGCAGGTGGTAGCCGCCGATGCGCTGTGGATCGCCGGATGTGAGCTGATCCATCGCCGCGTACCTCCCCCGATCGCGAGCACTGCGGACGGGAGTCGAGGATAGTGCGCTTCTCACTCCTCCTGGACGGTGGCCAGGGCCCGGGAGAGCTGTTCCAGCACGCGGACGGTCTCGGCGAACCGCTCGGGGCCGAGCACTCCGGCGAGCCGGGCGGCCAGCTCCGCGTGGCCGGGGTCGAGGCGCTGGATGGCGGCGCTTCCCTCCTCGGTGGCGCGGAGGAGTTTGGCGCGCCGGTGCGCCGGGTTGGGCTCGTAGGCCGCGAGACCCCGCTCGACCAGCAGATCGGCGATCCGCTGGACGCTCTGCCGGGTGATGCCCATGGTCCGGGCGATCGCGGCGACCGGCTGGGGAGCGCGGTTGACCGCGCCGAGCACCTGCCACCAGGCCGCCGTCAGCCCGGCCTCCTTCGCCAGCCGGTCGGAGACCGCGATGAAGTGGCCGTTCAGCCGGAAGACGCCGAGGGCGGCGCGGGTGAGGAGATCCTGCTGCCGCCGCCGGTCCAGGGGCGGTCCGTCGCCGTGCGCGGAGGGTCCGGCGCCGTCCACGGGAGGCCCGGCGCGGTCCACGGGAGGTTCGTCGCCGTGCGCGGAGGGTCCGGCGCGGTCCACGGGAGGTCCGTCGCTGTCCATGAGGGGCCCGCTCACGCTTCTTCGAGGACCGCGAACGCGGAGGCGTCGGAGTCGTGGAACAGGCGGTACCAGGCGTCCAGCTTCTCGCCCTCGTACACCCCCAGCGCGGCGAGGATCTCGCGGGCGAAGGCGACGGGCTCGGTGGGGCCCGCGGTGATCAGCCCGCCGTCGGTGACCGCGTCGGCCTCGCGGTAGCGGTCGCCGCCCGCGTAGCCGGTGGCGGCGAGGTAGGAGGAGACGGCGCCGGTGTGGTCGCGCCGGTCGAGCAGCCCCGCGCGCGCCAGTCCGGCGGTGGCCCCGCAGATCGCGGCGACGGGCGTGCCCGCGCCGAGGAAGGCGCCGGCCGCGGCGGCGAAGGGGGCGAGGGTGTCGCCCGTGTCCCAGGCGCTCGCGCCGGGGAGGATCAGCAGCGCGCTCTCCTCGGGCCGCAGCCCGTCGAGCGCGGCATCGGGCTGGACGCGCAGCCCGCCCATGGTGGTGACGGGGTCGGTGGTGAGGCCCACGGCGCGCACGGTCCAGCCGTGCCGGGCGAGGTGCGCGGTGGCGTAACCGGTCTCCCAGTCGGCGAGGGTGTCGTAGACGGCGAGATGAACGGTCCTCGGGGTGCTCATGGGGTACTCCTCCGCCGGCGCCGATATGACATCAGCCTGTCATGACGACAGTAGGCTGTCAATGTTCGATTCCCGGACGGCGCGACAGAACGCCGCAGCGGGACCGGGTACGGCAGACAGGGTGGTGATGCCGGGCCCCCGCCGCGCCTCCCTACGCTGGGCCGCATGACCTCATCAGCGCAGCCGCCCGCCGCCACCCCGCTCGCCGCCGCCGCCACCGCCGATCCGGCCGCCGGTGCCGCCGTGAAGGCCATGGACCGCGCCCATGTCTTCCACTCCTGGTCCGCCCAGGGGCTGATCGACCCGCTCGCCGTCGCGGGCGCCGACGGCTCGTACTTCTGGGACTACGAGGGCAACCGCTATCTCGACTTCACCAGCGGGCTCGTCTTCACCAACATCGGCTACCAGCACCCGAAGGTCGTCGCCGCCGTCCAGGAACAGGCCGCGCGGCTCACCACCTTCGCGCCCGCCTTCGCCGTGGAGGCCCGCTCCGAGGCGGCCCGGCTGATCGCCGAACGCACCCCCGGCGACCTGGACAAGATCTTCTTCACCAACGGCGGGGCCGAGGCCGTCGAGAACGCCGTGCGGATGGCCCGGCTGCACACCGGCCGCCCCAAAGTGCTCTCCGCCTACCGCTCGTACCACGGCGGAACCGCCACCGCGATCAATGTCACCGGCGACCCCCGGCGCTGGCCCTCCGACAACGGCACCTCCGGGGTCGTCCACTTCTGGGCGCCCTTCCTCTACCGCTCGCCCTTCCACGCCACAACCGGGGCGGAGGAGGCGCAGCGCGCCCTGAAGCACCTGGAGGACACCATCGTCTTCGAGGGGCCGGGGACCATCGCCGCGATCGTGCTGGAGACGATCCCGGGGACGGCGGGGATCATGGTCCCGCCGCCCGGATACCTCGCCGGGGTGCGGGAGCTGTGCGACCGGTACGGGATCGTCTTCGTGCTGGACGAGGTCATGGCCGGCTTCGGCCGCACCGGGAAGTGGTTCGCGGCCGAGCACTTCGGCGTCGTACCCGATCTGCTCACCTTCGCCAAGGGCGTCAACTCCGGCTATGTGCCGCTCGGCGGGGTCGCCATCTCGGCGGAGATCGCGGCGACCTTCGAGACCCGGCCCTACCCCGGCGGGCTCACCTACTCCGGCCACCCGCTGGCGTGCGCCGCGGCCGTGGCCACGATCCGGGTGATGGCCGAGGAGCGGGTGGTGGAGCAGGCCGCCCGCATCGGCGAGACCGTGCTCGGGCCGGGCCTGCGCGAACTGGCCGAGCGGCACCCGAGCGTGGGCGAGGTGCGCGGCCTGGGCGTCTTCTGGGCGCTCGACCTGGTCCGCGACCGGGAGACCAGGGAGCCCCTGGTCCCGTACAACGCCACGGGCGAGGCGAACGCGCCGATGGCCGCCTTCGCCGCCGAGTGCAGGGCGCGGGGGCTCTGGCCCTTCGTCAACATGAACCGTACGCACGCCGTGCCGCCGTGCAACGTCAGCGAGGCGGAGGCGGAGGAGGGACTGGCGGTCCTGGACGCGGCCCTCACGGTGGCGGACGGCTTCACCGTCTGAGAGGCGTTCGGATCACCGGGTGATCGGCCGCAAAGGAATCGACGGGCACGGCGTGGGGGCCTGCCCGTCGGCCCGGCGGCCGATGGACTCGCCTGGTGATCGATACCGCGCCCCGGCCCTCCCCCGCCCCCGGTGTCCGTGCCCCGCTCCGGGCGCCGCGCCTCTCCGCCCGTACGGTCGCCCTCGCCCCGGCCGCGCTGATGCTGGTGCTCGGGGTCTGGGGGATCGGGCGCGAGGGGACCCTGTGGGGGGACGAGGCGGTCACCTACGAGATGGCCCGGCGGACCGTGCCGGGCATCTGGCGGACGCTCGGGTCGGCGGACGCCGTGCACGGTCTGTACTACCTCCTGATGCGCGCCGTCTTCGCCGTCCGGGACCCCGGGCTCGTGCCGCTGCGGCTGCCGTCCGTGCTGGCGATGTGCGCGACGGCCGCCGGGGTCGCCCTGCTCGGCCGGCGCCTCGCGGGCCCGCGCGCGGGGCTGCTCGCCGGCCTCGTCCTGCCGCTGCTGCCGGTCGTCCAGCGGTACGCGCAGGAGGGGCGCTCGTACGCGATGGTGTGCGCGCTGGTGACGTTCGCGACGCTGCGGCTGCTGGAGCGGCGCTGGGGGGCGTACGCGGCGCTGATGCTCGCGGCCTGTCTGCTGCACGAGTTCGCGGTGCTGGCGCTGCCGGCGCACGCGGTGACGGTGCGGCACAGGCCGCCGCGCGGCTGGGTGACGGCCGCGCTGGCCGTGGTGGTGGTGCTGGCGCCGCTGGCGCTGTTCAGCACGACCCAGGCCGCCCAGGTCGACTGGATCGGCCCGCCGGGCCCGGCCGAGGTGGCGGCGTACGCGGCGCTGGTGCTGGTGGGGTGGGGCTGCGCCCGCACCCCGGGCGGCGCGGCGGTGCGGGCGGTGGCCCTGCCGCTGCTGGCGCTGCCGATGGGGCTGCTGCTCGCGGTCTCCTGCGTCCATCCGCTCTTCGTGGACCGCTATGTGCTGTTCCATGTCATCGGTCTCGCCCTGCTGCTGGGCGCGGTACTGGACCGCCACTGGTCCCCGGCCGCCGCGCTGGCGACCGCAGGGGCGGCGGTGGTGACGCTGGTGGTGTTCGGGCCGTATCTGCGGTCGCCGCAGAGCCGCAAGAACGATGTGGGGGCGGTGGCGGGGGCGGTGGCGGAGATGGCCCGGCCGGGGGACGGGCTGCTCTTCACCCCGATGCGCCGCCGCGCCTGGACCCTGGTCCACCCGGGGGCCTTCCGCGGCCTGACGGACCTGTCGCTGGGGAGCCCTCCGCGCGCCTCCCACACGCTGTACGGCACCGACGCGCCCCCCGGGGTGATCCGCGAGCGGCTGGCGCGGCACGAGGGGAGGGTGGTGGTGGTCCAGGACCTGGAGGGGGAGCCGCTGGACGCGGTGCGCGGGGAGGAGGTCAAGCGGGAGGTGCTGCGGTCCCGCTTCACCCTCTGCGAGGAACGCGTGGTGAGCCGCGCCCGCGTGGGCCTCTACACCCCGGGCTCCTGCGCCCGGGGACCGGTCCTCAACCGCCGGACGGGCTGATCAGCCCCAGCCCCGCCGGCGATTGAGGCGCGGGGGTTCGGGGGCTGGCCCCCGACCGTGGCCCGCGGGATGCGGGGTCCTGTCGCACAGGGGCCGTCCTCAGGCGCCGGGCGGGGGCGGGGTGGGTGGTTCGACCTCGAGGAAGCGCTTGCGGCGCGGGCCGCGGTAGAGGAGGGCCTCCCAGCCCGCCTCCCGCAGCACCCGCACACACTCCCGCAACCCCACCTCCTCCTCCACCCCCACCCACTCCACCACCACAAGCCCCCCCTCCCCCTCCCCCCGCACCCGATACCCCACCCCGCCCGCCGCAGGCGCCACCCCACCGGCCTCCAGCGCCAGCCCCACCGCCCACACCATCCGCCCCCGCTCCCACGCCGCGGGCATCCCCCCGGTCCCCGTGAGCGCGCGGATCTGGAGCAGCCCCGCCCACGCCGCCCGCACCTCCGCCGCCCGCTCCTCGCCCCCGGCCGCCCCCGCCGGGCCGTCCCCCGTCGCCGCCTCGAACGTCCCGTCCGCATCCATGTCCCGCACCTGCACCTCACCCGTTCCGTACCGTCTGGCCTATCGTGTCCGGGACCCCCGGCGAAGGAGAAGCCATCGATGCCCGGCCCCGGCCCAGGCCCGCGCGCAGCGAGTACCGCTGTCACCCGCAGTACCCTGCGGCAGCAGATCGCGGACGCGCTGCGTGACGAGGTACTGGCCGGGCGACTGCTGCCCGGACAGGAATTCACGGTCAAGCAGATCGCCGAGCAGTACGGGGTCTCCGCGACCCCGGTCCGCGAGGCCCTGGTGGACCTGTCCGCCCAAGGACTGCTCGACTCCGACCAGCACCGGGGCTTCAGGGTCCACCAGTTCTCCGTCGACGACTACCGCGCCATGATCGAGTCCCGCTCCCTGGTCATCGACGGTGTGCTCCGGCACGCCGAGCGCATCGGCCGCACCCGGGTGCAGATCAAGGCCGTGGTGCCGGTGCGCCGCCGGGCGGAGGAGGCCGCCCGCGCGGCCCGCGGCGGGGACCTGGACATTCACATCGCGTACGACCTCCGGTTCTGGCACGAGCTGGGCTCCATCGTCGCCAACACCTACATCTCCAGCTTCCTGCACCAGTTGAGGGTGCAGAGCTGGGTCTTCTCCGTCCCCCACCTGCGCGCCGACGCCGACCGGCGCCGGTGGCTGTGGAGCGGCCACGAGGAGCTGGTCGACGCGGTGTCACTCGGCGACCTCGACGCGGCGCGGTCCGTCGTCTCTCTCTGCAATGACCGGGCGCTCGCCTGGGCGGATCGGCTGGAGCGTTGAAGATGGAACGGGTCTCCGGACCACTGACGGCCGGCAGCCGGAGCGGCGGCACCGATCTGAGCGTGGTCATCCCCGCGTACAACGAGGAGAGCCGGCTGCGCCCCACCCTGGACGCGATCCGCGCGTATCTGCGCGCGGACCCGGAGCGCTGGGGCGAGTGGGAACTGATCGTGGTGGACGACGGCTCCACCGACGCCACCGCGAAGGTCGCCCGGGAGGCGGCGGCCGAGGAGCCGCGTATCCACGTGATCGCGGCCGAGGGCGGGGCGAACCGGGGCAAGGGGGACGCGCTCCGGCGCGGAGTCCTCGCCTCGTACGGCCACCGGGTCCTGGTCACGGACGCCGATCTCGCGACCCCGATAGAGGATCTGGACCGGCTGGACCGGCGGCTCGCGGACGGGGAGACGGCGGCGGCGATCGGCTCGCGCGCCCACCCCGACTCCGAGATCGCGGTCCACCAGTGGCGGGTGCGCGAGTGGCTCGGGCGGATGGGCAACGGGCTGATACGCGCGGTCGCGGTCCCCGGCATCCACGACACCCAGTGCGGGTTCAAGCTCTTCGACGGGGAGCGGGCCCGCACGGCGTTCGCCGACTCCCGGCTGGACGGATGGGGCATCGATGTCGAGATACTGCGGCACTTCCGGCGCGCGGACTGGCCGGTGACCGAGGTCCCGGTGCGCTGGTCGCACCAGGAGGGCTCCAAGGTCAGACCGCTGGACTACGGCCGGGTGCTGCTGGAGCTGCTGCGGCTGCGGGCCCGGACGGCCCGCCGCACCGATCTGCTGATCGCGTTCCTCTTCGTCCTCGCCTCCTTCCTCCTCTACAAGGATCTGTGGGCGGATCTCGACCGGGGCTATCTCGGCGACGCGGGCCAGGACCAGAACCAGTGGGAGTGGTTCTTCCGGGTCACCGCCGAGAATGTGACCCATCTCCGCAACCCGCTGTTCACGACGTTCCAGGGCTATCCCGAGGGCGTCAATCTGATGGCGAACACGGTGATGCTCGGGCTCTCCGTGCCGCTGACCCCGGTGACCCTGCTCTTCGGCCCCACCGTCACCTGGGCGCTGGTGCTGACCCTCGGACTCGCCGCGACCGCGATCTGCTGGTTCCGGCTGATCGGGCGCCATCTGGTGACCAGCCGCTGGGCGGCGGCCACCGGCGCGGCCTTCGCCGCCTTCGCGCCCCCGATGATCTCGCACGGCAACGCCCACCCCAACTTCCTGGTGCTGTTCATGATCCCGGTGATCGTGGACCGGGCGCTGCGGCTCTGCGAGGGCCGCCATGTCGTACGGGACGGAGTGCTGCTCGGCCTCTTCGCGACGTACCAGATCTTCCTCGGCGAGGAGCCGCTGCTGCTCGCCGCCATGGGGATGGTGTTCTTCGCCCTCGGGTACGCGGTGGTGCGCAGGGATGTGGCGCGGGCGGTCCGGCGCCCGCTGGCCCGGGGCGTGCTGATCGGTCTCGCGGTCTGTCTGCCGCTGGTGGCGTTCCCGCTGGGCTGGCAGTTCTTCGGCCCGCAGAGCTATACGCATGTGATGCACGGCGCGAACACCCACAACAGTCCGCTGGCGTTCGTGGAGTTCGCGGGCCGCTCGCTGATGGGCTCGGACGCGCAGGCCGATCCGCTGGCGATGAACCGCACCGAGCAGAACGCCTTCTTCGGCTGGCCGGTGCTGGCGCTGGTCGCGGCGATCACCGTCTGGCTGTGGCGGCTCGCGCTGGTGAAGGCGCTCGCGTTCACGGCGCTGGTGGCGGCCTTCCTGTCGCTGGGGGTGAACTTCCGCCTTCCGGGGACGGACGTCGTGCTGCCCGGCCCGTGGTCGCTGCTGGCGGAGCTGCCGCTGCTGGAGTCGGTGATCGAGTCCCGGGTCGCGATGATCTGCGCCCCGGTCTTCGGGATGCTGCTGGCGCTCGCGGTGGACCGGATCGCCGTCGCCGGGGACCGGTCGCTGCGGGCGGCCGGCGTGGTGACGGTGGCCGCCGCGCTGCTGCCCGTACTGCCGACGCCGTATCCGGTGCGGGAGCGGACGCCGGTGCCGGAGTTCATCACCGAGGGCATGTACCGCCCGTATCTCGCCGAGGGGGAATCGGTGGTCACGGTGCCGCTGCCGGACCCGTCCAACGCGGACGCCCTGTACTGGCAGTCCTCCACCGGGATGGGCTTCCCCGTGGCCGGCGGCTACTTCAACGGACCGTGGGGCCCGGACCGGGTGGGCATCTACGGCTCCACACCGCGCCACACCTCCAACCTCCTCGGCGAGGTCCGGGGTTCGGGCAAGGTCCCCGAGATCGGCCCCGACTGGCAGCGGCAGGCCCGCGAGGATCTGGCCGCCTGGCGGGCCGGTGTCGTGGTGCTGCCGGCACAGCACCACGAGGAGGCGCTGTACACGACGGTGGAGAAGCTGCTCGGCCGGGCCGGGGAGAAGGTCGGCGGTGTGTGGGTGTGGGACGTGGGCCGGACCGCCGGGAGCTGAACGGGGTCCGGACCGGCGGGCGGTGGGCTGCTTCCGCCGGCCGGGGCGAGCGGGTCCGGACCGGCGGGCGGCGGGCGGGTCCGGGTGTGCGACGGTGGTTCCGGTGTGCGGGGCGGGGGCGCCGCGACGGCATCGCCGACCGGGCCTCCTTCCCCGTACTCTGTCCCGACCGTTCTACGACAGTGCCCGATCCCGCCTGAGAGCGAGCCCTCCCTTGGCCTGTGACCTGTGGCTGGTCCCCCTTGTCGACGTGCTGTGTCACAGCCCCGACAACCCCTTCGCCGAAGAACTGGCCGCCTATGACAAGGCGCTGACCGAGACGGGACTGCCGACGGTCCCGGTCTTCGCGTACATGCCGGGACTCTCCGGGGACGTGGCCCCGGTCGCCGGGTTCGACTACGACGCGCTGCACTTTCTGCGGCGGGCGTATCTGCTCCAGCTGTGCGGGCTGGCGGTGACCCCGGTCGACGAGCTGGGCGGGGACTACGAACAGCTCCTGGAGATGTTCGAGCCGACGGCCCAGCAGTCCCACCTGGTCTGGCACTACGACCACGCCGGCGCGTACGTCCCCGTCGACTTCCCGGCGCCGCTCTCCAACGACGAACTCCTCGCGGGCGGCGGCCCGCTGGGCTCCACCCAGGGCCTGCTGCGGGAGCTGGAGTTCGTGGCCCCCGCGATCGGCATCGACCCGGCCAACCCGCCTTCACCCCCTCGTCCCCCGGACCGGCCCACCACCCTGGAGGAACCGGCGACCCCGATCGCCCCCGACGAGAGCCCCTTCGCCCGGGAGCGCCACGTCTGGCTGGGCCTGCACGCGGCGGCGACCCGGAGCCTGGGCCAGGGCTCGATGATCGTCTTCAGCTGACCGCCCCGCGCGCCCGGCGCCCGCAGCCCCCGAGCCCGCCCCGGCCGGCCGGAGCCCCGGCCCGCCCCGCCCTCCGGCGCGGCGGACCGGTGCTCCGGGGCGCTCCGGGGTCCGGTCACTCCGGCAGACGCACGACGGCCGCGGTGGCCATCTCGTTGTACTCAAGTGCCAGGGGGTCGAGTTCGACACCGCGGATGAGGACACCGGGGAAGTCGTCGAAGAAGGAGAGCGCCTCCGCGATGGCCTCCGTCAGGGTCCCGGCCTCGAAGCAGCAGATGAACCGGGAGTAGCCGGGTGCCTCGGCCAGTCCGATGCGTCCGTCGTTGAAGCGGTCGAGCCCGTCCAGCGTGTCCGACTGCTCCGGGGTGAGGGCGTCCCGCAGGCACAGGTTGAAGTGCCAGCTACGCACAGTTCTGGTGGTTTCTGATGAAGCCATTGATCTTCTTCGCCTCTTCTCCCGCGTTTCTGGGGGTGCAGTACACCCGCACGCTGTCGTCGCACGGGCAGCAGATGACGTATCCCCAGCGGTGCCGGTTCTTGTCATGCGTCACCTTGAGTCCGCACCGCTCGGCCCTTCTCAGCGCCGCCTCGACATCCTTCTTCTGGTGCCGGTCCCCGATTCCCATGGCAGATGACTACCGCCCCCGCACTGCCCCAGGGCCGGTATCGACGGGTGCCTCACCCGGACGAGTCCCACCGGGGAGGAGCCGGGCCGCGACCCCCGCCGCCCCGCCGCCTGCGACACCCCCTACCGCTCCTCCCTCAACCCCAGAACGTACGCCGCCGTGAGCGCCACCACCCGGTCCCCGTCCCGGGACAGCTCCGTGAGCGCGCGTGAGGCCCCGTCCCCCGGGATCTCGGCGAGGGCCTGGGTCAGCCGGCGGCGGGCGGGGGGACCGGTGGCGCCGTGGGCGAGGCGGCCGACGAGGGCGGCGGCGATCCGGTCCGCCCGCCCGGGGTCGCTCGCCAGGGCGCTCAGCGCGTCCGCCGAGGCGACGTCGTTCGTTCCCTCGGCGACCATGCCGACAAGCTGCGGGACCGCCTCGGCCACCCCGCGCGCCCCCAGCTCCAGAGCCGCGTGTCCGCGGAGCGCGGAATCGGGGCCGGCGAGGGCGGACCGCAGCAGCGCGGTGGACTCGTCGCCGGGGATCTCGGCGAGGGACCGGACGGCGCGTTCGCGCACCTCGGCCGAGGGGGAGCCGAGGCCCTCCGCCAGCAGCGCCGCTCCACCCGGGCCCGATTGCGCCAGCGCCCAGCGCAGGGCCCCGGCGACATACGGGTCCGGCTCGCTCAGGGCCGCCTCCACCAGGGCCTGAACCGGCACCGGGACCTCCTCGGCCGAGGACAGCGCCGCGCGCTGGCGCCTCCCCGGGTTCGCCGACCCCAGCGCCCGCAGGAGCGAGACGGTTCCGAGGACCTCCTCCCAGTCGGCGGGTTCGTTGGCGCCGATCCGACGGAGCCGGGTGAGCAGCTCCGTATCGCTCGCGATGCGCTCCCGCGTCCGGCGGATGAGGTCGTCGACCAGCTCCGAGGGTGCGAAGTCCGGATCGTCCAGCGCCCGCCCGATGTCGCTCAGCGACAGCCCCAGCGACCGCAGGCTCTCGATGTGGAAGATCCGCCGGATGTCCTCGGCGGAGTACTCCCGGTAGCCCCCGCCGGTACGGCCCGAGGCCCGCACCAGGCCGAGCGATTCGTAGTGCCTGAGCATGCGGGCGCTGACCCCGGACCGCCGTGCCACCTCACCGATCAGCACGGCGCCTCACCCCTCCTGGCCCGCTCCACCGAGCGCCACCACACGCTTCGCCTCCTCGATCGCGAACTCGAACCCCGCGTCCGGGTCGCGCAGCAGCCGCTCCGTGGCCGCCGCGTGGGCGCGCGCCTCGGGGTCGGGGGCCTGCGCAGCGGCGCGCAGCACCGGCAGGATCACCTCGCCGAGCGCGATCAGCGCCCGGCTGAGGCTCAGCCGCGTCTCGCGTCCACCGCGCCCGAGCTGGGTCGACAGCCGCGCGGCCAGCCCGGGCTCCGCGCCCTCGGGCACGAGTGCCACCGCCGCCCGCCAAGCGCTCCGCGCCACCTCGTCGTCGGCGTCGGAGAGCAGCTCCGGGGTGATCGCCGGCCAGGCCCGCCGGTCCCCGATCTTGGAGAGGGTGTGCAGTGCCTGGCTCCGCGCCTGGGTCCGCTCCGAGCGGACCTCGTCCAGCAGCTCCGGGACGGTCGACGCCGCCGGATGGCGGGTGAGCGCCCAGGTCAGCATCTCCCGTACGGAGAAGTCGGGCTCCACCGCGCACCGTTCGACGAGCCCGCCGACGAACCGGGTGTCGGGGTTGGTGCCGGCCGCCAGCGCGGCCCGCAGCCGCACGGACGGACGGTTGTCCTCCAGCGCGTGGAGAACCTGCTGCGCATCGGTCATCGGGACCACCTCCTCGGCACAGTGAAGAGCTTGTCACCGTGGCAAGGTCAACCCGTGCGGCACGCGGGTCCGGTACGCGGCCGGTAGGCGGGTCCGGTACGCGGGTCCGGTACGCGGTTCTCAGCGCGGCGACTCCGGCGGGCGCTGCCGGGGCATGTTCGGACGGGTCCCCGGAGGGAGCGGGGCGCGGGCCGGAGCCGGCGGGTCCGGGGGGCGGAGGGCCGAGGACAGAGGGAGCGGGGTGGACTGGAGGAGCAGGGGCGCCGGCGCGCCGGCGAACTCGCGCATCCAGTCGGCGGTCTCCGCGCGGACCAGCTCGGTCACATCCTCCGAGAACCGCCGCAGCACCCCGAGGCACCGCTCCGCCGCCTCGCCCGCCGTCCCCTCCGCCGGGCCCAGCACCTCCCGTACGCTCTCCGACGCCCAGTCGAACTGGAGCACCTGGAGCCTGCGCTGCACCGCCTGCGCGGTCGCGACATTCCGCATCCAGCCGGAGGTCACCCCGAAGTACCGGTCGCAGGCGAGGCACGCGGCCCCCAGCAGCAGGGCGAGATAGCCCCAGCCCGCGGCGGTCGGCAGGGCGCCGGTGAGGTCCAGGAGGGGGAGCGCGGCGCCGGCCACGAAGCCGAGGGCGGCGGCGGAGCGCAGCACCCGCCCGGTGCGGCGCTTCCAGACGCGGTCCCTCAGATACCACTCGGTGGTCCGCAGCGCTCCCGCCTCCACCCACCGGAACAGCTCGTCCAGCCGCTCCGCGGGCTCCCCCCAGTCGCCGAGCGGAAAGGGCCTGCCGGTCAGATCCCCGCGCGGCACCTCACCGCGCTCCTCCCGGGCCGGCCCCCCGGGCTGCATCTCCGGCTGGCTCACCGGGGCACTCCTCTGCGTAACGTGTGTCCTGCGTAACGGGTAACGGCGGTGTGACGCTGCGTTCCGAACGGTGTGCTTGGCTCGCGCACGCATGCTGACGCGTGAGCCCTTCCTACCGCCGAATGGTGGTCCTCGTGCGGGAAATCCGGGTTTGTCCGACCACACTCGGGCGGTGATCAGGTAGAGGACCCGCACGATACTCACTCGAAAGAGTCCCCGTCGCGGGGTTCGGCGAGCTGCCCGGGTACCACGTAGGCTCGGCATACCGAACATCTGTCGTCGAAAGTGCCAGGAGTGACCGTGATCCCCGGTGGTGGCCAGCCCAATATGCAGCAGCTCCTCCAGCAGGCCCAGAAGATGCAGCAGGACCTCGCCGCGGCCCAGGAGGAGCTGGCGCGGACCGAGGTCGAGGGGCAGGCGGGCGGTGGTCTGGTGACCGCGACCGTGAACGGCTCCGGTGAACTGCGCGGCCTGGTCATCGACCCCAGGGCGGTCGACCCGGAGGACACCGAGACCCTCGCGGATCTCGTCGTCGCCGCCGTCCAGGCCGCCAACGAGAACGCGCAGCAGCTCCAGCAGCAGAAGCTCGGCCCGCTGGCCCAGGGACTGGGCGGGATGCCGGGTCTGCCCTTCTAAGGCGGCGGCGGACCAACTACCGTACGAGCCGTAGGGGCTGTGCGGACGCAGGGCGCGAAGGAAGCGAAGGAGAGGCAATCCGTTGTACGAAGGCGTGGTTCAGGACCTCATCGACGAACTGGGCAGGCTGCCCGGCGTCGGTCCCAAGAGCGCGCAGCGGATCGCCTTCCACATCCTTCAGGCCGAGCCGACCGATGTCCGGCGCCTCGCCCACGCCCTGCTGGAGGTGAAGGACAAGGTCCGCTTCTGTGCGGTCTGCGGCAATGTCGCCCAGCAGGAGCTGTGCAACATCTGCCGCGACCCGCGCCGGGACCTCTCCGTCATCTGCGTGGTGGAGGAGTCCAAGGACGTGGTCGCCATCGAGCGGACCCGGGAGTTCCGGGGCCGCTACCACGTACTCGGCGGGGCGATCAGCCCCATCGAGGGCGTCGGGCCCGACGATCTGCGGATTCGTGAGCTGCTGGCCCGCCTCGCCGACGGCACGGTCACCGAGTTGATCCTCGCCACGGACCCCAATCTGGAGGGCGAGGCCACCGCCACGTATCTGGCGCGCATGATCAAGCCGATGGGCCTGCGGGTCACTCGGCTGGCCAGCGGTCTGCCCGTGGGGGGAGACTTGGAATACGCCGACGAGGTCACGCTGGGGCGTGCCTTCGAGGGGAGACGACTTCTCGATGTCTGACGTCATGCTGCATGCGACGCATCAGGACCCCGCCGATTTCGCGGTCCAGATCGCGGATTCGATCGAGTCCTTCATTGTCGCGACCACCGAGGTCGCGAAGGGCGACGAGCCCGACAGCGCGGTGCCCTTCCTGCTGCTGGAGGTCTCCCAGCTGCTGCTCACCGGCGGCCGGCTCGGCGCGCACGAGGACATCCTCCCGGACGAGCGGTACGAGCCGGACACCGGCCCGGAGCCGGATCTCGACGATCTGCGCGAGCGGTTCGCCGTGCTGCTCGACCCGGTGGATGTGTTCTCCGAGGTCTTCGACCCGTACGAGCCGCGCAAGGCGCCGGTCGCGTACCGGATCTCGGACAACCTCGCCGATATCGTGACCGATCTCCGTCATGGTCTCGCCCACTACCGGGCGGGCCGGACGACGGAGGCGCTGTGGTGGTGGCAGTTCTCGTACTTCTCCAACTGGGGGCCCACGGCCTCCGCCACCCTGCGGGCCCTTCAGTCGCTGGTCTCCCATGTCCGCCTCGACCAGCCGCTCCAGGAGCTGGACGGTCTGGACACGGACGAGGACCTCGCCGACGACGCGCTGGCCGAGGAGGCCGGCAAGGTGATGGCCGAGGAGATCGCGGCCCCGCTGGGACTGCGTACCGGCTGAGACGGGCGGAGAGACCGGCGGAGACCGGCGGAGACCGGCGGAACGGCCCGGAGGTGACGGCCGGCCCGGCCGGGTGGCGGGGCCGGCCGCGCGCTCCCCGGCGGCCCTGGTCCGGCCGGGTGGCGGGACCCCGTGTGAACCGCCCCACACTCCGCGTACACCGCCGCTCCCCGGGCAGAAGTCGCTCGGAGCGCCCACCGGATCACTCCCTGAGCAGCGCATCTCACGATGTGACTGCCCCTGGAGCCCGGCGGGGCGCTCGTTAGACTGAGCCGACCGCAGTACATGGCTGTGGTGGAGAGACCGAGCGAGGAGCGCACGTGGGCCTTGTCGTGCAGAAGTACGGGGGTTCCTCCGTTGCCGATGCCGAGGGCATCAAGCGCGTCGCCAAGAGGATCGTCGATGCCAAGAAGAACGGCCACCAGGTGGTCGTCGTGGTATCCGCGATGGGCGACACGACGGACGAGCTGATCGATCTCGCCGGGCAGGTGTCACCCATCCCTGCCGGGCGCGAGTTCGACATGCTGCTGACCGCGGGGGAGCGCATCTCCATGGCGCTGCTGGCCATGGCGATCAAAAACCTGGGCCACGAGGCCCAGTCCTTCACGGGCAGCCAGGCGGGCGTCATCACCGACTCGGTCCACAACAAGGCGCGCATCATCGATGTGACGCCGGGGCGGATTCGCACCGCGCTGGACGAGGGCAATATCGCCATCGTCGCCGGCTTCCAGGGTGTGTCCCAGGACAAGAAGGACATCACCACCCTCGGCCGGGGCGGCTCCGACACCACCGCCGTCGCCCTCGCCGCCGCGCTGGACGCCGAGGTCTGTGAGATCTACACCGATGTGGACGGCGTCTTCACCGCCGACCCCCGGGTGGTCCCCAAGGCCCGGAAGATGGACTGGATCTCCTTCGAGGACATGCTGGAGCTGGCCTCGTCCGGGTCCAAGGTGCTGCTGCACCGCTGCGTCGAGTACGCCCGCCGATACAACATTCCGATCCATGTCCGCTCGTCCTTCTCCGGACTGCGCGGCACCTGGGTCAGCAACGAGCCGCAGGGAGACCAGCAGGTGGAGCACGCCATCATCTCCGGAGTCGCCCACGACGTCTCCGAGGCCAAGGTCACGGTCGTCGGCGTCCCCGACAAGCCGGGCGAGGCCGCGGCGATCTTCCGTACCATCGCCAATGCCGAGATCAACATCGACATGGTCGTCCAGAACGTGTCGGCGGCCACCACCGCCCTCACCGATATCTCCTTCACCCTCCCGAAGACGGACGGTGCCAAGGCGATCGACGCGCTGGAGAAGGCGCGGGCGTCCATCGGCTTCGACTCGCTCCGCTACGACGACCAGATCGGCAAGATCTCCCTGGTCGGCGCGGGGATGAAGACCAACCCCGGCGTCACCGCCTCCTTCTTCGAGGCGCTCTCGGACGCGGGGGTGAACATCGAGCTGATCTCGACATCCGAGATCCGTATCTCGGTGGTCACCCGCGCCGACGATGTGAACGAGGCCGTGCGCGCCGTGCACTCCGCCTTCGGCCTGGACAGCGACTCCGACGAGGCGGTCGTCTACGGGGGCACCGGACGATGAACCGCAAGCCGGCGCTCGCGGTCGTCGGAGCGACCGGAGCCGTCGGTGCGGTGATGCTCCAGATCCTCTCCCAGCACGAGGACATCTGGGGCGAGATACGCCTGATCGCCTCCCCGCGCTCGGCCGGCCGCAAGCTGGCCGTGCGCGGGCAGGAGTGCGAAGTGCTCCCGCTGACCGAAGAGGCGCTCGACGGGGTCGAGGTGGCGCTCTTCCTGGTCCCCGCCGAGGTCTCGGCGCGGTGGGCGCCGGTCGCCGCCGCCGGGGGCGCGGTGGTCGTGGACACCTCCGCCGCCTTCCGGCTCGATCCGGATGTGCCGCTGGTCGTGCCGGAGGTCAACCCCCATGCCGTGCGGATGCGTCCGCGCGGCATCGTCGCGAGCCCCCACGACACCACTCTCGCCATGATTCCGGCGGTGGGCGCGCTGCACGCCGAGTTCGGGCTGCGCGAGCTGGTCGTCGCCTCCTACCAGGCCGTCAGCGGCGAGGGCCGCGACGCGGTGGCCGCGCTGCGCTCCCAGCTCGCCCTGGTCGCGGGTACGGAGCTGGGCGAGACACCCGGCGATGTGCGGCGGGCCGTCGGGGACACCGGGCTCGGGCCCTTCGCCGCCCCGCTCGCGCTCAATGTGATGCCCTGGGCGGGCACGCTGGAGGACGGCGGCTGGTCGTCCGAGGAGCGCGGGCTGCGCGAGGAGACCCGCAAGGTCCTGGATCTGCCGGCGCTGAAGGTCGCGGCGACCTGTGTACGGGTGCCGGTGCTCACCGCCCACTCCCTCGCGGTCCACGCCCGCTTCGAGCGCGAGGTCACGGTGGCGCGGGCGCACGAGATCCTCGCGACCTCCCCCGGGGTGGTGCTCTACGACGATCCGGCCTCGGGCGGTTTCCCCACGCCCGCCGATGTCGTCGGCACCGATCCCACCTGGGTGGGACGGGTCCGGCGGGCGCCGGACGACGAGTGCGCGCTGGAGCTGTTCGTCTGCGGCGACAATCTCCGCAAGGGGTCCGCGCTGAATTGCGCGCAGATCGCCGAGGCGGTCGGCGCCGAATTCGCGCGGTGATCTCCCGGTGCCCTCGGGTCCGCTTTCGCTGCCCTTGATGTCCGCTGTCTGATGTCTTGTCCCTCATTTACGGGTGCTGACCTCTGGTCAGATCGCCTCTGACCAGGGTGATTCCCCGTTAAGTCTGGACAAGGGACCGGTTCCGGTTTGTAGGATCTGTGAACGTCCCATGGGCAGAGTGTGACGGGGATGAAGGTCTGTACCATTTGGCCCGAGGTGGAGGGACGGCCGAGAATTCGCTCCCTCGGTACCGCAACCGGCGGCCGGGCCGGAGGCGTCTTCGCGTTCACCTCTATACGGTGCCGCGAAAAATGGGGCATTGGGGAAGAGCGAGTACGCATGAGGGCAAATAAAACACCGTCAAAGACGGTGGCGTACGCGTACAACCCTGACGGGGGGAAACGTGTCCAACAGGCGTGGCAGAGGTTCTCGATATCGCAGGAGTGGCCCCGGTCCGCAGCGCGCCGTTGCGCCTGCTCCGGAGCGGTTCAGTCGTTCCCGTACGCGGAGGTCCGGCGCGCGGCGGTGCGGCGGCCCCGGCCCGCGGGGACACCGCGACGGCGGACGGCGGCGGACCGGCGGCGGGAGCGCCCGGCGCTCTGGTGCGCCCCGGGCGCAGACCCCGCTCGACGGGCGGCATGCCGGTGATCGCCCCCATGCCCACGCCCGGCGCCACCCGGCTGCCCGCCCAGCGCGAGGGCGCTGACACGACGATGACCGCGGGCACCACCGTCGACCACCTCACCGAGACCTACCGCGCCCACTACCGCTCGCTGCTCGGCCTCGCGGCACTCCTCCTCGACGACACCGCCTCCTGCGAGGACGTGGTGCAGGAGGCGTTCATCCGCGTCCACTCCGCGCGCAAGCGGGTCCGCGACCCGGAGAAGACCCTCGCCTATCTGCGGCAGACCGTCGTCAACCTCTCCCGGTCAGCGCTGCGCCGCCGCATCCTCGGCCTCAAGCTGCTCTCCAAGCCCATGCCCGACATGGCGAGCGCCGAGGAGGGCGCCTACGACCAGTTGGAGCGGGACGCCCTGATCAAGGCGATGCGCGGACTCCAGCGGCGGCAGCGCGAGGTGCTCGTGCTGCGGTACTTCGCCGATATGACCGAGGCCCAGGTCGCCGAGACGCTCGGCATATCGCTCGGCTCGGTGAAGGCGTACGGCTCCCGGGGCATAGCGGCGCTGCGGGTCGTCATGGAGGCGGCCACATGAGCGGGGACCGCCAGAACCCTGATCAGCAAGGACCGGACGGACCGTTCGACGACCGGACTGGGAACGGAATTGTGAACAACGGGCCGGACAGCGGTCGCGACGATCGACGCGATCACAGCACGGGGACTCCCGGTGCCTCCGACGCCTCCGGCCCCTCGGGGGCCGCCTCCGGCACCTCCGGCACCTCCGGCACCTCCGGGACCTCCGGGACCGCACCCGCCGCGGCGGCGGGGACCGGGGAGACCGGTGATACCGGAGAGACCGCTGACACGTCGGACACGGCGGAGGCCCGGGATACCGGCGGGACCCGGGACACCGGGATCACCCCCGGAGCGGCGGAGATCCCGGGGGCCGCGGGCCTCGGCAGGACGGCCGGACCGGGGGGCGAGGCGGAGCTGCGCCGGCTCCTCCAGGGCGCGGTCGGCGACCTCGAACCCTCGGACGGCGCCCTCGACCACCTGCGCAGGGCCGTGCCCGCGCGGCGGGCCCGCAAGCGGCAGGGCATGGTCGGCATGGCCGCCGCCGCGCTGCTGATCGGCACCGCGATCCCCGCCTTCGTCCATGTCGCGGGCTCCGGCAACGGCGACCGGACCGGCTCCGTCAGCATCGGGCACAACCCCGACCCCCTCGGCGACCCCGGCAGCGAGACCGCGAAGGACCGGCAGAAGACCGGTTCGACCGGCGGCCCCACCAGCGGGGCTTCGGGCAGGCCGAAGGACCGGGAGAAGGGCGAGGCCAGCAAGGGCCCGGACGACCGGCCCGACGAGTACAGCTCCGGCGCCGCCACCACCGGTGGCGGCGGCGACGAGCCGGACCAGCCGCCGGGCCGGGTCGCCTCCGCCTCGTCCGTCTGCGACGCCGAGCGGCTCAGCGTCTCCGTGCAGGAGGCGGGCGCCCCCGACACCGAGGGCAAGGTGTACGGAGTGTTCCGGATCGCCAATGTCTCCGACGGCTCGTGCGTCGTCGGCGGCGGTCAGCTCGGTCTGGAGACGCTGGGCGCGGCCGACCCCGCGAAGGTGGTCCTGGCCCGGCACACGGCGGGAGGCCCCGCGAGCGGTCTGCCCGATCCGTCGCTGGAGGTCGAGTCGCTCACCCTCGCCTCCGGTGCCGCCTACGAGGTGCGGTTCGCCTGGGTGCCGAGCGAGACCTGTCCCACCGAGGGCGGCGAGGGCGAGTCCCCCGCTCCCAGCCCCTCGGAGGACGGCACCGACGGGGAGACCGGTGGCGGGGGAGGCACCGTGCCCGAGGAGACCGTGCCGCAGCTGATCACCGAGGACGGCGGGCTCCAGGACGGCAGTGTCGCCGTGAGCCATGTCGCGGAGCCGGGAGCACCCACGGCCCAGGCCGTGATCCCCAACGCCTGCGCGGGCACGCTCTACCAGACGGGCCTGCTGAACGCGGGCTAGGTCGTCTCTCTCGGATCGGGCCGGATCGGCGAGGCGCGTGCCAGGGCTCACGAGCCCGGCAGGCTCCGAAGGAGACGACCCGGACACCGGCCTCCGCCGCCCCGCTGTCCCTGTCGTCCTCGCGCTCTCCCCGCGCCGTCCCGACCCGGTCCGCCGGGTCGGGACGGCGGGGACGGCCACGGCCGGGGCGGGGTGCCGGACCGGCTCAGACCTGCTCGGGCTCCAGGCCCAGTGAGCGGTCCCGGGCCGCCTCCGCCTCACGGCGGGCCAGGCGGAACCACATGAACAGCACGAACGCCGCGAAGACGAACCACTCGCCGGTGTACCCCAGGTTCTGGAACGCCTTCATGTCCAGCCCGCTGCCCTCCGCGACGGCCGCCGGCACGGCGACCATCCCGCTGTCCGCCTCCGTCAGCGTGATCCAGGCGTCGTACACATCGTCCGGGACCAGATTCACCAGCGAGGCGGCACTGATCATCCCCAGCTGGCCGGCGGGCAGCCCGCCCGCCGTGTGCGCCCCGTCCGTGCCCGCGTTCTCCGATGCCTGGAGGGCGCCGGTCACGGTGACCCGGCCGGTGGGCGCGGCGGGGACCGGGCCGCCCTTGGCGACCCAGCCCCGGACCACGGGAAGGGTCCTGCCGCCGTCGGTCCTCAGCAGCGTCAGCACATAGTCGCCGCGCTCCCCGTCCACATCGCGGTCGGGCACCAGGAACTGGGTGCCGTAGACGCCGCTGGCCGTGGCCGGCCGGCCCGAGGTCTCCGTGTCGACCGGCAGCAGCTTCTCCAGCGGCGCCGGCCGCCGCTCACCGGGCTCGGGCTCCCGCTGGGCGTCCTGATGGGTGTCGACCCGGTCCTCGAACTTCCCGAGCTGCCAGGTCCCCATGAAGATGCAGAAGGGGATCGCCAGCACGACGAAGACATTGATGCCCCACCACCGGGGCGTCAGCAGGAAGCGGTACACCCCTCCACGGTACGGAACGCGCTCGGGCTACCGTGTCCCGCCCCCCTCTCCCCGGGCCCGCCCCGGTCCCGTTGACCCGCCCAGCCGGGCCGAGGCGAAGGCGATCTCCATACCGAGCTGCTTGATCCGCTCCTCCACCACCAGCGAGCCGTGTCCCGCGTCGTACCGGTAGACCTCGTGGGGCGCGCCGCGCGCCGCCAGCCGGTCCACATAGTTCTCCACCTGCCGGATCGGGCAGCGCGGGTCGTTGACGCCCGCCGAGATGTACACCGGCGCCCGCACCGCGTCCACATACGTCAGCGGCGACGAGGCCGCGAACCGCTCGGGGACCTGCTCCGGGGTGCCGCCCAGCAGCGTGCGGTCCATGGCCTTGAGGGCCTCCATCTCGTCGTGGTAGGCGGTGACGTAGTCGGCGACCGGCACGGCGGCGATGCCCAGCGCCCAGGCCTCCGGCTGGGTGCCGAGCCCGAGCAGGGTGAGATAGCCGCCCCAGGAGCCGCCGGTCAGGATCAGCCGCTCCGGGTCCGCGAGACCGGAGGTCACCGCCCACTCCCGGACCGCCGCGATGTCCTCCAGCTCGATCAGGCCGACCCGGTGCTTCAGGGCGTCCGTCCACTCCCGGCCGTACCCCGTCGAGCCCCGGTAGTTGACCCGCACCACCGCATAGCCGTGATCGATCCAGGCCGCCGGGCCCGCCGCGAAGGAGTCGCTGTCGTGCCAGGTCGGGCCGCCGTGGATGTCGAAGACCGTGGGCAGTGGTCCCGGGGCGCCCGCCGGGCGCTGCACCAGGGCGTGGACCCGGCCGCCGGGGCCCTCCACCCACACATCCTCCACCGGCACCGACGCCGGGGCCCTCATCCCGGGCGGATCGAGCACCGGCTCGCCCGAGGTCGAGCGCACCTGCGGCGGCAGCGCGGCCGACGACCACAGATACTCCACCGCGCCACCGGGCCGGGCGGTCGCGCCGGAGACCGAGCCGGCCGGGGTGTCGATCCGCTCCAGCCCGCCCGTCGCGAGGTCGTGGCGCCACAGCTCGCCGCGCGCCTCGAAGCTGTGCGCGATCAGCAGCCCCGACCCGTCCGGATACCACTCGGCGTTCACATCGCCCGGCAGATCGATGGCGAGGGCGGTCTCCTCGCCCGTCGCCACATCCCAGATCATCGGCTCCCAGCGGCCCCGCCGCTGGTGGCCGACCAGGAGCCGGGTGTCCCCCTCCACCGGGGCGAAGCCGAGGACCTCCAGCCCCAGCTCCCGCGTGCCGCCCCTGGTGTCGTCCAGCTCCGCCACCGGGCTGCCGTCGAGCCGCACCACCCGGAGCGCGGCGTGCATCGCGTCCCCGTGCTCGGTGTGCTCCAGGGCGATCAGTGTCCCGTCGTGCGAGAGATCGCCGACCCCGGCGGACTCCCGGTGCCGGTAGATCTCGACCGGCTCGGCTCCCTCCCGCACCACATGGACCGTGGTGCCGTCCTCATCCGTGGACCGCCCGATCACCGAGGCCCCGTGGCGCCCGATGGCCAGCCCAGCCGAGTACGACGGGGCCAGACCGGGCGCGGCCGGCACATCCTCACCGCCGCCGAAGGGCTGCCGGAGCCATATGCCGAACTCGTCGCCGTCGCTGTCGGAGAACCACCACACCGAGGCGCCGTCCGGCGACAGCAGCCCGTCCGTCGTCCCGTTCGCCCGGTCCGTGACCTGGCGCTGCGCGCCGGTCGTCCGGTCCCACGCGTACAGCTCGTGGGTGCCGGTGGCATTGGACACGAAGAGCGAGCGGTCGGGGGCATCCACCGCCCAGTCGGGCAGGGAGACACGGGGCGCCCGGAAGCGCTTCTCCCAGTCGGGCATCGAGTCGGTGATCTCAGTCATGACCCCATTCTGCGCCGCGCCCCGGACAATTCGCTCGCACCGTCCCCGGCCTGTGGATAACGTCGGCCGTATGAAGATCCCCACCGACTGGCGAGAGGCCAACCGTGCCAACTGGAACGAGCGCGTCCCCATCCACCTGGCCAGCGACTTCTACGAACTGGACGCCTTCCGCGCGGGCAAGGAGGCGCTCCGCGACTTCGAGATAGCGGAGGTCGGCGACGTCACCGGGCGGACGCTGCTCCACCTCCAGTGCCACTTCGGCCAGGACACCCTCTCCTGGGCCCGGCGCGGGGCGGCTCGGGTCGTCGGTCTCGACTTCTCGGAGCCCGCTGTCGAGGCGGCGCGCGGGCTGGCCGCCGACCTCGGGATGGGGCCGGACCGCGCGGCGTTCGTCGCCGCCGATGTGTACGACGCGGTGGCGGCCGTACCCGACGACGCGTACGACATCGTCTACACCGGCAGCGGTGCCCTCTGCTGGCTTCCCGACATCCGCCGCTGGGCCGAGACCGCCGCCGCGCTCGTCGCGCCCGGCGGGTTCCTGTATCTCGCCGAGTTCCATCCGATCACCGACACCCTCGACGACGAGACCGGCTCGCGGATCGTCCACGACTACTTCTCCCGCGACGCGTGGGTGGAGGAGACCCCCGGGACCTACACCGGGACCGGTGACGAACTGGTCAGCGCCCGGACCGTCGAGTGGCAGCATCCGCTCGGCGAGGTGGTCTCCGCGCTCTGCGCCGCCGGACTGCGCCTGGAGTTCCTGCACGAGCGCGAGGTCTCGCTCTTCCCGCGCTTCGAGAACTTCGTCAGGGACGCCGACGGCTACTACCGCCGCCCCCAGGGGCTGCCCCGGGTGCCGCAGATGTACTCGCTGAAGGCGACCCGCCCCGCCTGACCGGAGCGGCTCCGGGTCAGGGAGTTCCCGGGGCCCTCGGCAGCCGGACCACCGCGCGCCCGCCGTCGAGGTCGACGGTGGAGCGGTGCGGCGGGGCGCCGTCCTCCTCGTCGTCCTTCAGCAGCAGGGCGCTCTGCCGCTCGCGCAGCTCGTTCTGTTTCCCCGCCGAGAAGGTGGCGTGCAGCTGCTCGAACCCGGTCGCGGAGACCTGGCCCCGCCGTCTGCCCCGGCCGGTGGCCCGCATCACCTGGTCGGTGAAGGCGATGACCAGCAGCAGGATCACCAGTCCCGGAAGGGTCGCGAAGACAACGAACTCCATGGTGTCGCTCTCCAGTTCGGCGGCCCCGGGGATACCCGGGACACGGGAGCAGTGGCGGCGGTACGGGGTGTCAGCCGGGCGCGCGCACGGCGACGGCCGCCGCCCAGCCGGGGTCGGTCGGTACGTCGGTGAGCAGCCAGCCGGTGTCGGTGGCCGGACGGGGTCCCGCGCCGACATAGGTCCGCGACAGCCGTTCGTTCAGCCCGACCCCCGAGGCCTTCAGCACGGCCTCCTTCCGGGTCCAGCAGCGGGCGAAGGCCAGCGGCCGCTCGGCGGCGGGGAGCGCGGCCAGCTCCGAGTGCTCCCTCGGGTGGAGCTGGTCCATGATCTCGGCGACCGTGCCGGGGGCGGGCAGGGTCTCCGTGTCCACACCGACCGGGGCCGGGGCCAGCGCGATCACCACCATGCCCTCGGTGTGGGAGAGCGAGAAGTGCACCGGGTCACCGGGGACCACGGGCCTGCCGTGCGGACCGCCGCACTGGCTGCACGGCCGCCGGGCCAGCTCGACCGACTCGGGGGAGCGCCCGAGCCGCTCGCCGAGCAGCCGCCGGAGGGTCACATGGGCGACCGCGTAGGCGTCCCGGTCGACGGGGCGGCGGAAGGCGTCGAGCCGCGCCGACTCCTCCGCGTCGAGCAGCCGGCGGTCGGCGAGGGCGGCGGCCGCGAGGCCGGGGACCCGGCCGGACCAGAGCCGCTCCACACCGGGCGGCAGCGCGTGCGCCGGGGTGTCGACGGCCGGGGGGCCGGAGGTGCCGGCCGCCGGGGTGCCGGGGGCGGGGGCGCCCGGCGCGTCGGCCGCGCTGGCCGCGTCGGCCGCGTCCGCGAAGGGTTCGGTCGTCGCCATGGTCAGCCTTCTCCCCGGGCTCCCCGGACCGCTCCGGTCCCACGGGTGCCCCTGCTCCGGTCCCGCTCGGCTCCGTGTACGCCTGTGGGTACGGCGGGGCCTTCAGGCCCCGCCGTACCCACGGAACAGCCGCCGGTGCCCGGAGCGCAAGGGCCTGCGCGCCGGGCACCGGGCGGCGTCATCGCTCGATCGTGCCGGCTCAGATGTTGACGCCGAAGTCCTGCGCGATGCCGCGCAGGCCCGAGGCGTACCCCTGGCCGACGGCGCGGAACTTCCACTCCGCGCCGTTGCGGTACAGCTCGCCGAAGACCATGGCGGTCTCGGTCGAGGCGTCCTCGCTCAGGTCGTAGCGGGCCAGCTCGTTGTTGTCGGCCTGGTTGACCACGCGGATGAACGCGTTGCGGACCTGGCCGAAGGACTGGCCGCGGCTCTCGCCCTCGTGGATCGAGACGGGGAAGACGATCTTCTGCGCCTCGGCGGGCACGCCCGCGAGGTTGACCTTGATCTGCTCGTCGTCGCCCTCGCCCTCACCGGTGAGGTTGTCACCGGTGTGCTCGACGGAGCCGTCGGGGCTCTTCAGGTTGTTGAAGAAGATGAAGTGCTGGTCGGAGAGCACCTTGCCGCTGCCGTCCACCAGCAGGGCGCTGGCGTCCAGGTCGAAGTCGGTGCCGGTGGTGCTGCGTACATCCCAGCCCAGGCCCACGACAACCGCAGACAGGCCCGGGGCCTCCTTGCTGAGCGAGACATTGCCGCCCTTGGACAGGCTGACACCCATGGAAATCCCCTGCGCAATCCGGCGCGGGCCGCGCCTTTCTTGACGTTTGCTGTGCCCAACCGAGCCAACGAGCGGACCCCCGTCCCAGTTCCCGTCTCCGGCGACGGAACTCTCCATCGGACGAGTTTCCCTCCGCCGCGCGGGGTCGCGGGGGTCGCGGACGGCCGGTTCCGGCGGGCCGGGACGGACGGACCCGGCGGGGCGCGGGGGAGCGGGCCTGCCGGGCGCCGGGGGCGGACCTGCCGGGCGCCGGGGGGCGCGCGGCCAAGTAAAGTGCGCCTCCGTCCCCTCTCCGCGCCCCGAGCACAACCACCGAGGTACCAGGCCGTGACCCCCGCACCTCCCGCCGCACCGGCCGTCACTGTGGTCGGCATCGGAGCCGACGGATGGGCCGGCCTCCCCGACGCCTCCCGCGCGGCGCTCACCGGGGCGCAGGTGCTGATCGGGGGCGCGCGCCAGCTCGCCCTGCTCCCCGCCGGCTGCGCGGGCGAACGGGTCCCCTGGCCCTCGCCCCTGCGCCCCGCCGTGCCCGCGCTGCTCGCCGCGCACGCCGGCCGCGGGATCGCCGTCCTGGCCAGTGGCGACCCCATGCACCACGGCATCGGCCGCGCGCTGAGCGAGATCCTCGGCCCCGGGGCCCTGCGCGTGCTGCCGCATCCCTCGTCCGTCTCGCTGGCCGCCGCCCGGCTGGGCTGGCCGCTGGAGGAGACCACCACCGTCTCGCTCGTCGGCCGCCCCGCCGCCCGGCTGGCGGCGGCCCTGCACGACGGCCGCCGGCTGCTGGTGCTCAGCGCGGGCGCCGACACCCCGGCGCTGGTCGCGGCCCGGCTGGTGTCGGACGGCTTCGGGCCCAGCCGGATGCGGGTGCTGGAGCAGCTCGGCGGCCCGGCGGAACGTATCAGCGAGGGCACCGCCGAGGAGTGGCCGCACCCGCCGGGGGACCCGCTCAACCTCGTCGCCGTGGAGTGCCGCCGGGCCCCGGACGCCCTGCGGCTGGGTGCCGTGCCGGGGCTGCCCGACGCGGCCTTCGCCCACGACGGCCAGCTCACCAAGCGCCATGTCCGCGCCGCGACCCTCGGCGCGCTCGCGCCCGCCCCCGGCGAACTGCTGTGGGACATCGGCGGCGGCTCGGGGTCCATCGCGGTCGAGTGGATGCGTACGCACCCCTCCTGCCGGGCCGTCTCGGTCGAGCGCGACCCGGCGCGCGCCGCCCGCATCACCGCCAACGCCGACCGGCTCGGCGTCCCCGGCCTGCGCGTCGTCACCGGCGCGGCCCCCGCCGCGACGGCCGGGCTGCCCGTCCCCGACGCGGTCTTCATCGGCGGCGGCCTCACCGCCCCCGGGCTCCTCGACACCTGCTGGGAGGCGCTGCCGCCCGGGGGACGCCTGGTCGCCAACACCGTGACGCTGGAGTCCGAGGCGCTGCTCGCGGACCGCTACCGCCGGTACGGGGGCGAACTGGTGCGGCTCGCGGTGGCGCACGCGGTGCCCGTCGGCGGTTTCACCGGCTGGCGGCAGGCGATGCCGGTCACCCAGTGGGCGGTCGTGAAGGCCCCCGGGCACGCACCAACGGACGCAGGAGACGACAGATGACCGTGTACTTCATCGGGGCGGGCCCCGGCGCCGCCGACCTGATCACCGTCCGGGGCGCCCGGACGCTCGCCGCCTGCCGGGTCTGTCTGTACGCCGGCAGCCTGGTCCCGCGCGAACTGCTCGACGAGTGCCCGCCGGACGCCCGTCTCGTGGACACCGCCCACCTCACCCTCGACGAGATCACCGCCGAACTGGTCCGCGCCCACGAGGCCGGCCTCGACGTGGCCCGGCTGCACTCCGGCGACCCGTCCGTCTTCAGCGCCGTCGCCGAACAGATGCGCCGGCTCGACGCGGCCGGGGTGCCGTACGAGGTGGTGCCCGGCGTGCCCGCCTTCGCCGCCGCCGCCGCTGCCCTCAAGCGGGAGCTGACCGTGCCCACCGTCGGCCAGACGGTCATCCTCACCCGGATCGCCCACCGCGCCACGGCGATGCCCGACGGCGAGGATCTCGCCACCCTGGGCCGCAGCGGCGCCCTGATCGTGCTCCACCTGGCCGCGCGTTACGCCGACCGGGTCGTGGACGAGCTGCTGCCCCACTACGGCGCGGACTGCCCGGCCGCCGTGGTCGCCTTCGCCAGCCGCCCCGACGAACTGATTCTGCGCGGGACGCTCGACGACATCGCCGGGCAGGTGAGGGAGGCGGGGGTCATCAGGACCGCGGTCATCATCGTCGGCCGCACGCTGGGGGCCGAGGGGTTCCGCGACAGCCACCTGTACTCCCCGGAACGCCCCCGCCACACCTGCTGACGCCACCCCCGGCTCCTCGGGCGCCGGTGCCGCACCACTCCAGCCTGTCTGGGAGGTGCCCCCGGACGGGCTGGGTTTGCGCGGGTTGCCCGTGGCGCGGGGGCGGGGGTCGTCCTCAAGTGCCCGGGGCGACGGGCCCCGGGCAAGGGGGAGGCTCACCCCTTGGGGGCGCTGCGCCCCACCACCACCCCCGCCCGGTCCACACAGATCACATCCACCACCACCGGCGCCCCGCGCAACACCCCCAGCGCCTCGTCCCGCGCCGCCAGCGCCACCAGATCACCGAGCGGAACCCCCGCGTCCGCGCAGAGCCGGAGCGCCGCGAGCCCGGTGTTCGCGGCGGCGATCTCCGCCGCCAGCCCGGGGCCCGCCCCGCCGCGCCGGGCCAGGGCCGCCAGAAACCCCTTGTCGACCTGGGAGCGGGCGGAGTGCAGATCCAGGTGTCCGGCGGCCAGCTTCGACAGCTTGGCGAAGCCCCCGCAGACCGTGAGCCGGGGCACCGGATGACGGCGTACGTACTTGAGCACCGCGCCCGCGAAGTCCCCCATGTCCAGCAGGGCGTCCTCCGGCAGCCCGTACTCGCCCACCACCGTCCTCTCCGAGGTCGACCCGGTGCACGCCGCCACATGGGTGTGTCCGGCCGCCAGCGCCACATCGACGCCGCGCCGGATCGAGTCGATCCACGCCGAGCAGGAGTACGGCACGACCACCCCGGTCGTCCCCAGGATCGACAGCCCGCCCAGGATGCCCAGCCGGGGGTTCCAGGTCGAGCGGGCGATCTCCTCGCCGTGGTCGACGGAGACCGTGATCTCCACATCGCCGCCCGCGCGGTGCCGCTCCGCGACCCGGGCGATGTGCTCCCGCATCAGCTGCCGGGGCACCGGGTTGATCGCGGGTTCCCCGACCTCCAGCGGCAGCCCCGGCTTGGTGACCGTCCCCACCCCCGCGCCGGCCCGGAACACCACCCCGGAGCCCGGCGGCAGCGCCCGTACCGTCGCGCGCACCAGCGCGCCGTGGGTGACGTCCGGATCGTCCCCCGCGTCCTTGACGACCCCCGCCATGGCCCGTCCGCCGGGCGTCAGCTCCTCCACCGCCAGCGCGAAGGCCGGGGTCTGCCCCTTGGGCAGGGTGATCGTCACCGGGTCGGGGAAGCTCCCGGTCAGCAGCGCGGTGTACGCGGCCGTGGCCGCCGCCGTCGCGCAGGCGCCGGTCGTCCACCCGGGCCGCAGCCCGGTGTGCTTGAGTTGAGCACTCCGTCCGCCCTCCGCCGCCCCGGCGCCGTCCGTCCCGCCGTCCCGCGCCTCACTCATGAAGGGGTCCGTACTCCGTGCACGTACTGATACTCGGCGGGACCACCGAGGCCCGCCGGCTGGCCGGGCTGCTCCACGGCACCCCGGGGCTCCGCGTCACCAGCTCGCTGGCGGGCCGCGTGGCCACCCCCCGGCTGCCGGTGGGCGAGGTCCGGATCGGCGGTTTCGGGGGAGTGGGAGGGCTCGCGGAATGGCTGCGGGAGCACGGCGTACAGCTCCTCATCGACGCCACCCATCCCTTCGCCCGCACCATCGGTTTCCACGCGGCCGAGGCCGCCGCCATCGCCCATGTTCCCCTGCTCGCGCTGCGGCGGCCCGGCTGGGTCCCCGACGAAACCGCCGGTGGGAGCGCGGACGGCGGGACGGCGGGGGCCTCATCCGGCGGGCTCTGGCATCTCGCGGACTCCCTGGAGGAGGCCGCCGGCCTGCTTCCCGCCCTCGGGCGGCGGGTCTTTCTGACCACCGGGCGCATGGGGCTCGGGGCCTTCGCGGGCTGCGACGGCCTCTGGTTCCTCGTACGCTCCGTCGACCCTCCGGAAGGGCCGCGTCCGGCGCGGATGGAGGTGCTGCTCGACCGGGGTCCGTTCACCCTGGAGGGGGAGCGCGAGCTGCTCGCCCGGCACCGCCCGGACGTGCTGGTGACCAAGGACAGCGGGGGAGCGGCCACCGCGCCCAAGCTCACCGCCGCCCGGGAGGCGGGGATGCCGGTGGTCGTCGTCCGCCGCCCGCCCGTCCCGGCCGGGGTCCCCGTGGTGCCGGACCCCGAGGGGGCGGCCCGCTGGGTCCTGGCGCACCTGGCCGGGTGAACGGCGGACCCCGGTCACTTCTCCGGGTACCGCCTGGGCGTCCAGACGATCCGCTCGCCGTCGCCGTCGCCGCGCCGCGCGGTCCGGGTCTGCGACGACCCGATCAGCAGGATGGTCCGCATATCCACCTCGGCCGGGTCCAGCTCGCCCAGCGGCACCGTCCGCACGCTCTCCTCCGGGCCGCCGACATCGCGCCCGACCACCACCGGGGTGTCCGGTGACCGGAACTCCAGCAGCAGCTCGCGGGCCTTGCCCACCTGCCAGTTCCGGCTGCGCGAGCCCGGGTTGTACAGGGCCAGGACCAGGTCCGCCGCCGCGGCGGCGCGCAGCCGTCCGGCGATGACCTCCCACGGCTTGAGCCGGTCGGAGAGCGAGATCGTGGCGTAGTCGTGGCCGAGAGGGGCGCCCGCTGCGGCGGCGGCGGCGTTCGCCGCGGTCACCCCGGGCAGCACCCGCACCGGCACCTCGGCGTACTCCGGCCGGGCCGCGGCCTCCAGCACCGCCGTCGCCATCGCGAAGACCCCCGGGTCCCCGCCGGACACCACCGCCACCCGCCGGCCGCGCCGCGCCAGATCGAGCGCGAACTCGGCGCGCTCCGCCTCGACCTTGTTGTCCGAGCCGTGCCGCCGCTGGCCGCTCCGCTCCGGCACCCGGTCCAGATAGGTCGTGTAGCCCACCAGGTCGTCGGCCCCGGCGAGCGCGCCCCGCGACTGCGGGGTCAGCCACAGCGGCCCGGCGGGACCGGTGCCGACGACGACGACCTCGCCCCGCTCCCGTACCGGAGGCGCGGCGTCCACCCGGCTCGGCAGCACGGCCACCGAGAAGTACGGGACCGAGTCCGGGTCCACCCCGGCCAGCTCGGCGGTGCGCTCCCCGGCCATGGTCGCGCGCTCCACGTAACGGGCGTCGTCGAGCCGGCCCGCGCGCTCCAGCGCCCGGCGCACCTTCGGGAACGTGCGCCCCAGCTTCATCACGACCGCCGAGTCGGTGGCGGCCAGCCGGGCCGTCAGCTCCTCCTCGGGCAGCGTGCCCGGGAGGATCGTCAGCACCTCCCCGGCCTCCGCGAGCGGGGCCCCGAGCCGGGCCGCCGCCGCGCTCACCGAGGTGACACCCGGGACGACCTCGGTGTCGTAGCGGCCGGCGAGCCGCTTGTGCATATGCATGTACGAGCCGTAGAAGAGCGGGTCGCCCTCCGCGAGCACCGCGACCGTGCGGCCCGCGTCGAGATGGACGGCGAGCCGGGCCGCGGCCTCGGTGTAGAACTCCTCCATCGCGCCCCGGTAGCCGCCCGGGTGGTCGGTGGTCTCGGTGGTGACCGGGTAGACCAGCGCCTCCTCGATGTGGTCGGCGCGGATGTGGCGCTCGGCGATGGAGCGGGCGATGGAGCGCCCGTGCCGGGCGCTGTGGTACGCGATCACATCGGCCGCGGCGATGATCTCCACGGCGCGCAGGGTCATCAGCGACGGGTCGCCGGGGCCGAGTCCGACTCCGTACAGCCGGCCGGGGGTGGTGCCGCTCATTCTTCCTCGCTCGCGATCGCGTTCAGGGCGGCGGCCGCCATGGCGCTGCCACCGCGCCGCCCCCGGACGACCAGGTGGTCGAGGCCGAGCGGGTGCCCGGCGAGGGCGTCCTTGGACTCGGCGGCGCCGATGAAGCCTACGGGGACGCCGATGACGGCGGCCGGGCGAGGGGCGCCTTCGGCGATCATCTCCAGGAGGCGGAAGAGGGCGGTGGGGGCGTTGCCGACGGCGACGACCGCGCCGTCGAGGCGGTCGCGCCACAGCTCCAGGGCGGCGGCGCTGCGGGTCGTGCCCAACTCGGCGGCGAGGGCGGGGACGGAGGGGTCGGAGAGGGTGCAGACCACGTCGTTGCCGGCGGGCAGGCGCTTGCGGGTCACCCCGCTGGCGACCATCGCCACATCGCAGAGGATGGGCGCCCCGGCCCGCAGCGCGGCCCGGGCCCGGGCCACCACCAGCGGGCTGTAGGAGAGATCGCGCACGAGGTCGACCATCCCGCAGGCGTGGATCATCCGGACGGCGACCTGGCTGATGTCGGCGGGGAGGGCGGAGAGGTCGGCTTCCGCGCGGATGGTGGCAAAGGACTGGCGGTAGATGGACGCGCCGTCCTTCTCGTAGTCGAACACTTCGCTCTCGCCGCTCTCGCTCATGGGTCGGGTGTTTCTGCCACCGCCATGGTGGCGGTCCCTTCCGCGCGCCACGCGAGGGGGGTGCCCCTCACGCCCGGGGACCACCCCGGGCCCCCGCGCCTCAATCGCCGGCGGGGCTGGGTGTGGTGCCTGGCCCGGGCCGGTGTTTTCCAGCCCGTCCGGGGGCAGCTCCGGGGGAGCTTGAGGACGGACCCCGTGCCACGGGCTGCCCGAGCAATGTCAGCCCGTCCGGCGTTTGAGGACGGACCCTGTGCGACGGGAGACCCGCGCAATCCCAGCCTGTCCGGGGGCAGCTCCCGGGGGCAGCTCCGGGGGAGCTTGAGGGCGGACCCCGTGCCACGGGCTGCCCGAGCAATGTCAGCCCGTCCGGCGTTTGAGGACGGACCCCGCGCCACGGGAGACCCGGATCCTGCGGGCCGCAGCCGCGGGCCAGCCCCCGTGCCACCAGGACCCCGCACGGTGCGAGCCCCCGAGGGGCCGGCCGGTACGGGCGTGGGGATCAGGGGGCCGTGGCGCGGGCCCTTTCCACGGCCGTGGGGAGATCGCGCCGCCCCACCGCGGCCGCCACCCCCCTGACCCCCACCCGATAACCCCCCACCCCCGCCACCACATCCACGTGATCCGCGGCCGGCCGCCCACAGCGCCGCTCGCAGCCCGACCAGTACACGGGCAGCCCGCCCCCGGCCGGCCCCCGCACCGCCTCCACCGCCGCCACCGCCTCCCCCGCGTCCCCCCGCACATCCGCCAGCGACTTCGCGCACCCGGGCCGCCCGATGCAGGCCCCCACCCCCACCCAGGGCGAGGCGGGGTCGGTGACCAGGCCGGACGCCGCCAGGTCCGCGAGGCGCCCGGGCGCCCGGCCCCCGGCGACCCCGGGGACGACCACCCCGCGCCACGGCGTCAGCCGCAGCTCCCCGGAGCCGTCCGCGCGGGCGCACCCGGCCAGCAGCTCCCACTGCGCGGCACTGATCCGGCCCAACGGGGCGAGCACCGACAGCGCTGCCCGCCCGTCCACCGCGCCCGGGACCACCCCGGGCGCGGGCCCCCCGCCGCCCCCGGGAGCCGCGCCCCGTTCCCGTACCGCCTCCACGCCCTCCGCCGCCAGCCGCCTCCCCACCTCGGCCGCCAGCTCCCCCACCGGCCCCGGGAGGTCGCTCATCCGCCACGCCGCGCCCCGCGCCGCGTCGAGGAAGGACTCCGCCGCCAGCAGCGCGCCCCGGGCCGCCGCGCCGCCCGGCAGCCGCAGCACCCCGTCCGCGAGGCCCCCCGCCCCCAGGCGCAGCAGCGCCCCGCCCCCGGCCACCGCCGTGAGCGTCACATCGGCGCCGAGCGCCGCCACATCCCCGCGCCCGTCGTCCAGCGCGAACAGGAACCGCCCCGACAGCCCGCGCGCCGCGCCGCTCGCGCACAGCAGCGCGTCCAGCTCCGTCAGCCAGGGCCGCACATCGGCCGCGCCCCGCCCGTCCAGCCCCGACAACGGGGAGGCGACGACATTGCGCACCCGCTCGTGCGCGAACGAGGGCAGCAGCCCGGCGGCGTCGAGCAGCGCGGCGAGTTCGCGCCCGCACCCCTCTCCGACTCCGCGCAGCTGCACATTCCCCCGGGACGTGAGATGCAGCACTCCGTCGCCGAGCCGGGAGGCCGCCTCGCCCAGCGCGTCCGCCTGCCGGTCCGTCAGGACGCCCCCGGGCACCCGGACACGGGCGAGCGCCCCGTCGTCCGCCGGGTGCAGCCGCAGGGCGCCCGGGCAGGCGTCGCCGCCCTCCCGGGCGGTGCGTTCCAGGGGGCCCCGTTGGGGGGCGGGGGCCGTCGACATGGCCGCGAGCATACCGATAATCACGCAAATCGTATGTCCCACACGGAATGCGTGACCCTTACGATACGGAGGAGCGGATCACCCGGTCCGTCATCGCCGGCGACGGCGACAGGGGAGGAAGCCCGGTGCGATTCCGGCGCGGTCCCGCCACTGTGAGCCCGGCCCACCAGGTCGGGCGAGTCAGGAACTCCCGCCGTCCGACACCGCCCGGGGCGCGGAAACCCCGAGGAAGGCCAGACGCCGCATGCATCAGTCCGCCGGGGGGACCGGGGAGCCCACCCCCGCCCCGTACGCCCCCGAGATCCTCCTCCTGTCGACGTCCGACACCGATCTGCTCAGCGCCCGGGCCGCCGCCGGCCCGGTGCCGTACCGTTTCGCCAACCCCTCCCGGCTCCCCCTGGAGGACCTCCCCGCGCTGCTCGACGGCGCGGGCCTGGTCGTCGTGCGCCTGCTCGGCGGGATACGCGCCTGGCAGGACGGGCTCGACCAGCTCCTCGCCAGCGGCCTCCCGGTGGTCGTCCTCACCGGTGAGCAGGCCCCCGACGCCCAGTTGATGGAGGCGTCCACGGTCCCCGTCGGCCTCGCCGCCGAGGCACACGCCTATCTCGCCCACGGCGGCCCGGCCAACCTGGAACAGCTCGCCCGCTTCCTCTCCGACACCGTGCTCCTCACCGGCCACGGCTTCGAGCCCCCTGCCCCCGCCCCCACCTGGGGCCCCCTGGAGCGCACCGCCCGGCAGGGCGGGGACGGCGCCCCCACGGTCGCCGTCCTCTACTACCGCGCCCACCACATGAGCGGGAACACCGCCTTCATCGACGCCCTCTGCTCGGCCGTCGAGGACGCGGGCGCGCGCGCCCTGCCGCTGTACGTCGCCTCCCTGCGGGCCCCCGAGCCCGAGCTGATCGAGGCCCTGCGCCCGGTCGACGCGATCGTCACCACCGTGCTCGCGGCCGGCGGCACCCGCCCGGCCGAGGCGTCGGCGGGCGGCGACGACGAGTCCTGGGACGCGGGCGCCCTCACCGGCCTCGACGTCCCCATCCTCCAGGCGCTCTGCCTGACCGGCTCGCGCACCGCCTGGGAGGAGAACGACGAGGGCGTCTCCCCGCTGGACGCCGCCAGCCAGATCGCCGTCCCCGAGTTCGACGGCCGGCTGATCACCGTCCCGTTCTCCTTCAAGGAGATCGACGAGGACGGGCTGCCCGCCTATGTCGCCGACCCCGAGCGCGCCGCCCGCGTCGCGGGCATCGCCGTGCGCCACGCCCGGCTGCGCCACATCCCCGCCGGGGAGAAGCGGATCGCGCTGGTGCTCTCCGCGTACCCGACCAAGCACTCCCGCATCGGCAACGCCGTCGGTCTCGACACCCCCGCCAGCGCCGTCGCCCTGCTGCGCCGGCTGCGCGCCGAGGGGTACGACTTCGGGCCGGAGGAGGAGATTCCGGGACTGGTCTCCGGCGACGGCGACGAGCTGATCCGGGCCCTGATCGAGGCGGGCGGCCACGACCGGGAGTGGCTCACCGACGAGCAGCTCGCCCGCAACCCCGTCCGCATCCCCGCCGCCGACTACCGGCGCTGGTACGCGGGCCTGCCGGCCGCCCTGCGCGAACAGGTCGAGGAGCACTGGGGCCCGCCGCCCGGCGAGATGTTCGTCGACCGCGGCGCCAACCCCGAGGGCGACATCGTCCTCGCGGCCCTGCGCCGGGGCAATCTGCTCATCCTCATCCAGCCGCCGCGCGGCTTCGGCGAGAACCCGATCGCGATCTACCACGACCCCGATCTGCCGCCCTCGCACCACTACCTCGCCGCCTACCGCTGGATAGCCGCCGGCCGCGCGGACGGCGGCTTCGGCGCCGACGCGATGATCCACCTCGGCAAGCACGGCAACCTGGAGTGGCTGCCCGGCAAGAACGCCGGCCTCTCCGCCGCCTGCGGCCCCGACGCCGCGCTCGGCGACCTCCCGCTGGTCTACCCCTTCCTCGTCAACGACCCCGGCGAGGGCACCCAGGCCAAGCGCCGGGTTCACGCCACCCTCATCGACCACCTGGTGCCGCCGATGGCGCGGGCGGACTCCTACGGCGACATCGCCCGGCTGGAACAGCTGCTGGACGAGTACGCCCAGATCTCCGCCATGGACCCGGCGAAGCTCCCCGCTATCCGCGCCCAGATCTGGACCCTGATCCAGGCCGCGAAGCTCGACCACGACCTGGGTCTGGAGGACCGGCCCGAGGACGACGGCTTCGACGACTTCCTGCTCCACGTCGACGGCTGGCTCTGCGAGATCAAGGACGCCCAGATCCGCGACGGCCTGCACGTCCTGGGCGCGGCGCCCGCCGGCGCCGACCGGGTCAACCTCGTTCTCGCGATCCTGCGCGCCCGCCAGATCTGGGGCGGCACGACGGCGCTGCGGGGCCTGCGCGAGGCGCTGGGCCTCGACGAGTCGGCCGCCACCCGCACCACCGCCGACGAGGCGGAGGAGCGGGCCCGCGCCCTGGTCCAGGCGATGGACGACGCGGGCTGGGACCCCGCCGCCGTCCCGGCGGACCAGAGCGGGGAGATCCGCGACATCCTCCTCTTCGCGGCCCGCGAGGTCGTGCCGCGCCTCGCCGCCACCACCGCCGAGCTGGACCACACCGTCCACGCCCTCAACGGGGGCTTCGTCCCGGCCGGCCCCTCCGGCTCCCCGTTGCGCGGTCTGGTCAACGTCCTGCCGACCGGCCGCAACTTCTACTCCGTCGACCCCAAGGCCGTCCCCTCCCGGCTCGCCTGGGAGACCGGCCAGGCGCTGGCGGACTCCCTCCTGGAGCGCTACCGCACCGACAACGGGGAGTGGCCCACCTCCGTCGGCCTCTCCCTGTGGGGCACGAGCGCGATGCGCACGGCCGGCGATGACGTCGCCGAGGCGCTCGCCCTGCTGGGCGTCCGCCCGGTCTGGGACGACGCCTCCCGCCGGGTCACCGGTCTGGAGGCCGTCCCGCTCGCCGAGCTGGGCCGCCCCCGGGTCGATGTCACCCTGCGGATCTCCGGCTTCTTCCGGGACGCCTTCCCGCACACCATCGGGCTGCTGGACGACGCCGTACGGCTGGCCGCCCGTCTGGAGGAGCCCGCCGAGTCCAACTACGTCCGCGCCCACACCCGGGCCGACCTGGCCGAGCACGGCGACGAGCGGCGCGCCACCACCCGTATCTTCGGCTCCCGCCCCGGCACCTACGGCGCGGGGCTGCTCCAGCTCATCGACTCCCGCGACTGGCGCACCGACGCCGATCTGGCGGAGGTGTACACGGTGTGGGGCGGCTACGCGTACGGCCGTGAGCTGGACGGCAGGCCCGCGCGGAGCGAGATGGAGACCGCGTACAAGCGCATCGCGGTGGCCGCCAAGAACACGGACACCCGCGAGCACGACATCGCGGACTCGGACGACTACTTCCAGTACCACGGGGGCATGGTCGCCACGGTGCGCGCGCTGCGGGGCACCGCCCCGGAGGCGTACATCGGCGACTCCACCCGCCCGGAGACGGTCCGCACCCGCACCCTGGTGGAGGAGACCTCCCGGGTCTTCCGGGCCCGGGTGGTCAACCCCAAGTGGATCGAGGCGATGCGCCGCCACGGCTACAAGGGCGCCTTCGAGCTGGCCGCGACCGTGGACTACCTCTTCGGCTACGACGCCACGACCGGCGTGATCGCGGACTGGATGTACGACAAGCTCACCCAGACCTACGTCCTGGACCCGGAGAACCGGGCCTTCCTCCAGGAGGCGAATCCCTGGGCCCTGCACGGCATCGCCGAACGGCTCCTGGAGGCGGAGTCGCGGGGGATGTGGGCCAAGCCCGACCCGGCGGTGCTCGAAGCGCTGCGGCAGGTCTATCTGGAGACCGAGGGCGATCTGGAGGCCGGCGCCGACGACTGACCGGCCCCGCCGCGGCAGGACCCCGGATTCGGTACGGGGTCCTGTCGCGGCGCCGCGCGGTCCTCGGCCGTACCGGGCTCTGTCGGGGCGCCGGGTCCTGCCGCGGCGCCGGGTCCTGTCAGTGCCGGGCAGTACGATTCCTGCTGTGATTACCGGTGAGCTGAAGAGCAAGGTGGACCGCGTCTGGGACGCGTTCTGGTCGGGTGGTATCTCCAACCCCGTCGAGGTCATGGAGCAGATCACCTACCTGCTGTTCATCCGCCGCCTCGACGAGCTCCAGACCACGAAGGACAGCCTCGCCCGGCGCGGCATCGAGCCCGACAGCAGCCCGTTCTTCGACACCGGGCAGCAGGCGTACCGCTGGAAGAACTTCAAGGACATCGACCCGGCGGAGATGTTCGCCACGGTCGCCGATGGCGTCTTCCCCTACCTGCGCACCCTGGGCGGCGAGGGCTCCACCTACTCGCACCACATGAAGGACGCCCGCTTCACCATCCCCACGCCCAATCTGCTCGCCCGGGTGGTCCTGCTGCTGGGGGACATCCCCATGCACGACAAGGACACCAACGGCGATCTCTACGAGTACATGCTCGGCAAGATCGCCACAGCGGGGCAGAACGGCCAGTTCCGCACCCCCCGGCACATCATCCAGCTGATGGTCGAGATGACCGAGCCCAACCTCCGGGACACCATCTGCGACCCGGCCTGCGGCACGGCCGGCTATCTCGTCGGCGCCGCTGAGTACGTCAAGCACCAGCACGAGGACGCCCTGCTCGACGCGCGGCTGCTGCACCACTTCAACCACGACATGTTCCACGGCTTCGACTTCGACTCGACCATGCTGCGCATCGGCTCCATGAACATGCTGATGCACGATGTCGAGAGCCCGGACATCCGCTACCGCGACTCCCTCTCCCAGAGCGCGGGCGAGGAGACCGACCGGTACTCCCTGATCCTCGCCAACCCGCCCTTCGCGGGCAGCCTGGACTACGAGACCACCGCATCCGACCTGCGCAAGGCCGTCAAGACCAAGAAGACCGAGCTGCTCTTCCTCGCGCTCTTCCTCAAGCTGCTCAAGCCGGGCGGCCGGGCCGCGGTGATCGTCCCCGACGGAGTCCTCTTCGGCTCCACCAACGCCCACCGGGAGCTGCGCCGCACCCTGGTCGAGGAGCAGAAGCTCGACGCGGTCGTCAAACTCCCCTCCGGCGTCTTCAAGCCGTACGCGGGCGTCTCCACCGCGATCCTCCTCTTCACCAAGACCGACTCCGGCGGCACCGACGACGTCTGGTTCTACGACGTCCAGGCCGACGGCTACAGCCTCGACGACAAGCGGACCCCGCTCCTCGCCGACGACCGGCTCGGCGTCCGCGCCACGGATCTCGGCGCCGACGGGCACCGCCGGAACAACCTCCCGGACGTCCTCGCCCGCTGGCGCCGCCGCGAGGGCGACGAGCGGGCCCGCGCCCGCACCGAGCAGAGCTTCTGCGTCCCCCGCGCCGACATCGTCGCCCAGGGGTACGACCTCTCCCTCAACCGCTACCGCGAAGTGGTCCACGCGGAGGTCGTGACCAGGCCCCCGCTGGAGCTGCTGACCGGCCTGGAGCGGCTCAACAAGGAGATCGAGGCGGGCACCGCGAGGCTCAAGGAGATGCTGTCGTGAGCGCGGGCGGCTGGCCCGGTGTGCCCCTCGGCGAGCTCTGCGACATCTCCATCGGGCGTACGCCCCCCCGGGCCGAGCGGCGCTACTGGGGCGGCGATCTGCCCTGGCTCTCCATTGCCGACATGAACGACGGCCGCGACCTCTCCCGCACCAAGGAGGGGGTCACCGCCCTGGCAGCCGAGGGCCCGGCGGGCCGGCTGGTCGCCCCCGGCACCCTGCTGCTGAGCTTCAAGCTCAGCGTCGGCAAGGTGGGGTTCGCCCGCGTCCCGATGTACACCAACGAGGCCATCGCCGCACTCCCGGTCAAGGACGCCTCCCGGGTCCACGGCGACTTCCTCTACTGGGCCCTGCGCTGCGCCGACCTGCTGCGGGAGGCGGACGACGCCGCCATGGGCAAGAACCTCAACAAGAAGAAGCTCGCCGCCTTCGAGGTGCCGCTGCCGCCCCTCGCCGAGCAGCGGTACATCGCCGCCCTGCTGGACGAGGCGGAGGCGCTGCGGGCCGCGCGCCGGGAGGCCATCGCGCTCCTCGGCGAGCTGCCCGGCTCCGTCTTCCTCGACCTCTTCGGCGACCCGGTGGGAAACCCGAAGGGGTTCCCGCAGCACGCGCTGACGGAGGTCTGCCACAGCCACAGCGGGGGTACGCCCTCCAAGTCCGTCCCCTCCCACTGGGAGGGGGACCTCCCGTGGTTCAGCGCCAAGGACATGAAGAGGCCCGATCTCTTCACCTCCCGCGACACCATCAGCCCCGAGGTCCCCGAGCTGACCGCGCTGCGGCTGCTGCCGGCGGACACCGTCGCGATCGTGGTGCGCGGCATGATCCTGGCGCACTCCTTCCCCGTCTGTGTGCTCAGGGTCCCCGCCACGGTCAACCAGGACCTCAAGGCACTCATCCCCAAGGGCGCCGGAGCCGGTCTCGACCCGCAGTTCCTCGCCCACTGCCTGCGCGCGCAGAAGGCCCACGCCCTGAGCCAGGTCTCCCAGGCCGCGCACGGCACCACCCGGCTCGACGGGGACGGGCTCGCCCGGCTCAAGGTGCTGCTGCCGCCACCGGGGCTCCAGCGGGAGTTCGCCCGCAGGGTCGCCGGGATCGAGGCCGAACGGAAGATCCACGAGGAGCAGCTCGCCGCGCTCGATGACCTCTTCATCTCGCTCCAGCACCGTGCCTTCGCCGGCGCCCTCCTGGAGCCGACTGCCTAGCACGACCACGGGGGGAACCACCGACATGTCAGCGGAAATGTCAGCAGCAGGCGCTCCGGGCTTGCCCACCGGTCTCCCCGGCGGCCCCACCGGTCTCCCGGGCGGCCCCACCGGCGCCCCCACCGGTCTCCCCGGCGGCCCCACCGGCGGCCCCGGCGCCGCCCCGGGCGCGCCCGCGCCCGCCGCACCCCGCTCGCCCCGCCCACAGCCCCCCGCGAGCAACTTCGCCTTCCTCCTCGCCCCCTGGCCCGCCCTCCACGGCGAGGCCCTGCGCGCCGAGCGCCTCGCCCACGCCGACCCGCGCGCCTCCTGCTTCTACGCCCGCCGCGCCCTCGAACTGGCCGTCCACTGGATGTACGAGCACGACGCGGCCCTCACACCCCCGCACCGGAGCGACCTCGGCGCGCTCCTCCACGACCCGGGGCTGCGCGCCCTCGCCGGCCCCGCGGTCACCGCGAAGATGGACCTCGTCCGCCGCCAGGGCAACAACGCCGTGCACCGGGCGGCACCCGTCCCCGCCCGGGACGCGGTGCGGACCGCCGGCGAGCTGTTCCACATCCTGTACTGGTTCGCCCGCGCCTACACCGCCGACCCGGACCGGGCCCCCGCGCCGGGCGGCCGGTTCGACAGCGGGCTCATCCCCCGCCCCCACCCGGCCGGCGCACCGGCCAGCCGCCGGGCCGAGCTGGAGCGGGAAGGGGAGCGGGACCGCGCCCGCCGGGAACGGGAGGCCCGGGAACTGGCCGAGGCCCGCGCGCGGAGCAAGCGGCTCGAAGCGGAGCTGGCCGAGCTGCGCACCCGTACCGCCGCGCTCCGCACCGCCAACGAGACCCGCCCCGACACCCACGACTACGACGAGTCCGCCACCCGCGACCTCTTCGTCGACCTCCTCCTCAAGGAAGCGGGCTGGGACCTCGGCGACGACCGGGACCGAGAGTTCCCCGTCACCGGCGAGCCCGGCGGGATCAGCCCCTCCGGCAGGGGCCGTGTCGACTACGTCCTCTGGGGCGACGACGGGAAGCCCCTCGGCATCGTCGAGGCCAAACGCACCCGTACCGACGCCAGAAGCGGCCGGCGCCAGGCCGAGCTGTACGCGGACGCCCTGGAGGCGGTGTACCACCAGCGCCCGGTCATCCACTGCACCAACGGCTACGAGACCTGGCTCTGGGACGACGGCAACGGCTACCCGCCCCGCCGGGTCCAGGGCTTCCGCACCAAGGACGAGCTGCACTGGCTGATCCGCCAGCGGGCCGGGCGCCGCGCGCTCAAGGCGGCCAACGCCGACCGGGAGATCGCGGGCCGCCCCTACCAACTGCACGCCATCCAGCGCGTCGGCGAGACCTTCGAGCAGGAGAACCGGCGCAGGGCCCTGCTGGTGATGGCCACCGGCACCGGCAAGACCCGTACCACCGTCGCCCTGGCCGATCTGCTCCAGAAGGCCGGCTGGGCCCGCCGCATCCTCTTCCTCGCCGACCGCCAGGCCCTCGTCAACCAGGCCGTCCGCGCCTTCAACGAGCATCTGGAGCACACCCCGACGGTCAATCTGCTCACCGAGAAGCGGACCGACGGCCGGGTCTTCGTCTCCACCTACCCGACGATGATGAACCTGGTCGACGAGGTGACCGAGGACGGCCGGCGCCGCTTCGGCCCCGGCTTCTTCGACCTCGTCGTCATCGACGAGGCCCACCGCTCCGTGTACGACACCTACGGCCGCCTCTTCACGTACTTCGACGCGCTCCTCCTCGGCCTCACCGCCACCCCCAAGGACGATGTCGACCGCAACACCTACCAGCTCTTCCAGCTGGAGGACGGCGTCCCCACCGACTCCTACGGCCTGGAGGACGCCGCCAACGACGGCTTCCTGGTGCGCCCCACCGTCGTGGACGTCCCCTTCGACTCGCTGAAGCGCGGCTTCCGGTACGCCGACCTCACCGAGGAGCAGAAGGAGGCCTGGGACAGCCTGGAGTGGACCGAGGACGGCCGGATTCCCGACGAGGTCACCGCCGACCAGGTCAACCGCTTCCTCTTCAACGCACCCACCGTCGACAAGGCCCTTGAGGTCCTGATGACCCACGGTCTGCGGGTCGAGGGCGGCGACCGCATCGGCAAGACGATCGTCTTCGCCAAGAACAACGACCACGCCCACTTCATCGAGGAGCGCCTCAACCTCCACTACCCGCGGGGCGCGGGCCGGGACGCCCGTGTCATCACGTACCGCGAGAAGTACGCCCAGCAGCTCATCGACGACTTCTCGGACCCGGCGAAGGCCCCCGACATCGCCATCTCCGTCGACATGCTCGACACCGGCATCGATGTGCCCGAGGTGCTCAACCTCGTCCTGTTCAAGCCGGTCTACTCCCGTACCAAGTTCTGGCAGATGCTCGGCCGGGGCACCCGCCTCTGCGAGGACGTCCACGGCCCCGGCCGCCACAAGGACGGCTTCCATGTCCTCGACCTCTGCGGGAACGCCGATTTCTTCAACCAGGAACTGGACCGCGCCACCGCCCGCAGGTCACCCGCGCTCACCGAACGCATCCTCGCGCGCGAGCTGGAGCTGATCCGCGCCCTCGACCGCCGCCGGGCCCCCGACCCGGCCGACGACGCGGGTCCGGACGCCATCGACAGCGAGGCCGCCCTGCGCTGGTCCCTCGCCCACCGGCTGCACGCCACCGTGCGCGGCATGAACGCCGACAACTTCCTCGTACGCCCCCACCGCCGCGAGGTCGAGACCTGGGGCGGCGACTTCACCGCCTGGCACCGTGTCGACGACGCGTCGGCGGCCGTCCTCGGCGAGACCCTCCTCGGCCTGCCCTCCGACCACTGGCCGGCCGGCGAGGACCGGGGCGAGGAGGCCAGGCGCTTCGACCTCACCCTCCACACCCTCCAGCTCGCCGCCCTCGAAGGCGGCGCCGAGTACACCCGGCTGCGCGACCGCGTCCAGGACATCGCCCGCGACCTCCTCGGCAAGGCCGGAAGCATCCCGGCGGTCCGGGACCGCGCCGGCCTGCTGGAGTCGCTCACCGACGACACCTGGTGGCACGGTGTCACCGCCCCGGCCCTCGAACTGGTGCGCCGCCGGCTGCGCGGCCTGATCCGGCTGGTCGACGGCCCCGCCGCGCGCCGCATTGTCTACACCGACATAGCCGAGAACCACGGCCATCTCACCGAGGTCGAGGTCAGCGGCCTTCCCATCGGCACCGACGAGGAACGCTTCCACCGCCGCGCCCGCACCTTCCTCCAGCGCCACCGGGACCACCCGGTGCTCCACCGGCTCCACCACAACGTCCAGATCACCGCCCAGGACCTCACCGGTCTGGAGGCGCTCCTCCTCGCCGAGGCCGTCGCCTCCCCCGACGACCTCGCCCGGACCCGGAGCGCCCCCGGCGGCCTCGGCCTCTGCCTCCGCCGCATCGGCGGCCTGGACCGCCAGGCCGCCCGGTCCGCCCTCGCAGCCTTCCACGAAGGCCGCGACCTCAGCGCCCGCCAGCGCGACCTCGTCGCCCTGATGGTCCGCTACCTGGAGGCCAACGGCTCCATCGAGCTGCGCGACCTCTTCCGGAACCAGCTCTTCAACACCAAGGGCCGGATCGACACCCACTTCGACGACCCCGAACTCGACGCCCTCGAAGCGGTCTTCCGCACCGTGACCGCCCACGCGGTCCCGGCGCCCTGAGCGGGCCCCGGCCTCATCCGGGGGTGTGGACGGCGCGCGGCCCGCTCCGGAAGTGCTCCCCCGCATCACCCACCACATCGCCCCCTCCGCGAGATCCAGCGCGTGGCCCACCCGCGCCATGACTCCCTGTGCCGTAGTGCCCCGCCCCGCTCCGCGGTCAGGACCTCACATACCGGCGCAGAGCCTCCCGCCCTCCCGGAACGAAGCACCACGCATCGAGGACCGCGCGCAGTTCGTCCAGCGTCAGCCAGTCGTACCAGTCGATCTCACCCGAGTCCGGAACCACGGCCTCCGTCACGACGGCCTCATGCACCCCGAGCCATATGGGGCTGATCCCCTCCCGGAAGAGCAGTTTGAACAGAAACCGCACCGGCGCCCGGACACCCAGCTCCTCCCCCAACTCCCGTACCGCCGCCTCCTCATACGACTCGCCCACGTCCACGGCCCCACCGACCATCGCGTCGTAGTACCCCGGAAACCGCGCCAGCGCCCCGCTCCGCCGCAGCACCAGGATGCGGCCCTCGCGATCACGACAGATCGTCGCCGCGATGCGATGCAGCCGGTTCTCCCGCACCGCCTCGTCCCGCTCGATGACCCCCAGCACGCGGTCGTGCTCATCGACATGCTCAACCAGTTCGCCCATGACCGCACGATCCCATCCCACCCCGAAACCCGCCCCGACGCCCCGCGCGGCCCGGGACACGGCTTCGAGTCGCCGCTCCCGGCCGAAGGGGCCCCGATCGACGGGACCGGACACCTGGCCGGGCATTCCGGGTGGGCCGTCCCTGGCGGCGTGCGCCGCGCTGGACGACGCCACATCGAAGGGGCTGTGCGGCGCCTGGAGGGCCTCGTGGAACCCTTCGCCGCCGGTCGGCGTGGTCGATCCGACCACGCCGAAACCGCCGGTCCTCATGGCGCGAGCCGGCCTGCTGGTCGGTGCCGGAACACTCGACGCCGCCGAAGACTTCGCGGTGGCCCGGGCCCTCGAACGCAGTCGGCTGTGGTGCATGAGCCCCTTCGCTGATAGTCCGGGGACCCGGTACGGGATCGGATCGACCCCCGGGTCTTCCTTCGGGGCGGTGACGGATTCTCCCGTGTCCAGGCGGCCTTCCGGGCCTCGTACGGCCTCCCGGGTGTCGGGACCATGGCCGTGGGTATGGACGATCCGGCTCATCTGGGCGAACTGCCCGACGCCCTGGCCGCCGAGCCCGATGAGCGGACGATCCACGAGTACCGCACCCTCCTCCGGGAGCGGTCGATGGGTCAGCCGGTCTGAAGCTCCGCGATGACCTGCCGTGCCCTGTGCCGGGCGGGTTCGATCCGAGGGTCCTGCGGATGCGCGTCCGGTCCAAGGATCTTCGCGCACACGAAGAGCGTCATCAGCTTGCCGTCCCGGCTCTCGAAGTCGTGCCGCCGTTCGCGCCGTACACGGTCGGCCAGAGCGGGGACGGCGAGCGAGGCGGCCCAGAGGGTCGCGGAGTCGAGGCCTCGCGGGGCGTTTCCCCAGTCCTCCCAGTCGAAGAGGGAGAAGGCCGGCGCGCTCATGTTGGCCCAGTTCAGGTCGGCGTGAGCCGGAACCCATCGTTCAACGGTCGTGTCGATCATCCCGGGGAACACGCCCCGGATCGAATCGCCGACCAGCTCCTGCGTGATTGTGACGGTGTCCGGAGTGGCCACGCGCCTGGTCGTGTTCCGCGCGAGCGCGTCCAGGGAATCCCCGAAGGCCCGCCACCACTCCTCCGACAGCATCGGCTCCTCCGCCAGGACGGCGGTCCCGATCGGCGCCCCGGGAAGAAGGCCGGTCTCGTCGGCCCGCCACATCACCGGCTCGTCCGCGTCCTGCCACACCACACACCCCCGCCACGCGGGCTGGGTTACGCCTTCCAGCCGGGCGGCGCTCTCCGTACCGTTCCATCCCTGATCGGTGATCTTGTCGAGTGGGCGCCGCTCCACTCGTACCCAGGTGCCTCGGTCTGTGCGTGCCCCCACGGACCGGCGCTTGCGCACTGCCGCGCCCGGGTCCAGTCGGGTCTGAAGGGACCGCTCGACGCGGTCAAGAACCTTGTCGACCGGCTCGACTCGGAGGTCGACAGAGCGGACAGCGGAGACCGAGTGGGTCATGCGGGGACCGTAGCAGCGGGCTGCGCTGCCGCAGGGATGTCCGAGCCAATGGGGAGGGGTGCCCCGGGGCTCTCAGCACGGTTCGGAGACGCTGCGGGTCTCCTTCCCATGTGGTGAAGGAGACCCGCAGAGGTCGGCTCATCGGTGTGGACCGTGCCATCTCGTCGGACTCAGCGGTGCACGGGGACGGGATCACTCTGGAGCTTGGCCAGCGGCCCCGCTGTCGTGGTTGCGCAGGATGTCTGGCACGAGTCACTGGACGCACGCCTCGCGTCGCAGCTCCGCTTCCCGGTCCCGGTGCCGGACCGGCTGATCCGCAGCAGCATGCCGCCGATCCGTGAACCGCCGACCAAGATCACACCCAGCTGACATCCAGAATGCTCTCGGAACGCGATCAGGGCCGGTATCCGCAAGCGGATACCGGCCCTGATCTGCTGTTTCTCTGTCGGGGTGGCGGGATTTGAACCCACGACCTCTTCGTCCCGAACGAAGCGCGCTGCCAAGCTGCGCTACACCCCGATGTCACCACCGTGGCGGCGACATCGATTACTTTAGCCCACGGGCGCTCCCAGGCGAAATCCGGTTTCCCGGGCGCCGTCCCCGGCCTGGGGGCGGGTCAGGCGCGGGGGACCAGGGTCAGGAGGGTGGCCTCCGGGGGGCAGGCGAAGCGGACCGGGGTGTAGCGGCTGGTGCCGCAGCCCGCGGAGACGTGGAGGTGGGAGACGTTGCCGGCGGCCTCGTGGGTCGAGAGGCCCTTCACCCGGTCCGTGTCCAGGTCGCAGTTGGTCACCAGGGCGCCGTAGAAGGGGATGCACAGCTGGCCGCCGTGGGTGTGGCCCGCGAGGATCAGGGGGTAGCCGTCCTCGGTGAAGGCGTCCAGGGCGCGGAGATACGGGGCGTGGACGACCGCCAGGGACAGGTCCGCGTCCTTCTCGGGGCCGCCGGTGACCTCCTCGTACCGGTCGCGCCGGATGTGGGGGTCGTCCAGGCCGGTGAAGGCCACCTCGCCGGAGTCCAGCTTCAGCCGGCCGCGGGTGTTGGTCAGGTTCACCCAGCCCGCCTCGTCGAAGGCGTCCCGCAGCTCCTCCCAGGGGTTGTGGATCACCCCTGTCGCCGGGGCGTTGCCGTTGAGCCCGTGGCGGCCCTGGGACTTCTCGAAGAGATAGCGGACCGGGTTGCGGAGCGTGGGGCCGTAGTAGTCGTTGGAGCCGAAGACGTACACCCCCGGGAACTCCATCAGGGGGCCCAGCGCGTCCAGGACCTCCGGGACGCCCTCCGGGTCGGAGAGGTTGTCGCCGGTGTTGACCACGAAGTCGGGGCGCAGGCCCGCGAGCGACTGGAGCCATGCCCGCTTCTTGCGCTGGCCGCTGACCATATGGATGTCGGAGACCTGGAGGACCCGCAGCGGGCGCATGCCCTGCGGAAGCACCGGGACCGTCAGCCGCCTCAGACGGAAGGAGCGGGCCTCGATACCTGCTGCGTAGGCGATGCCGGCTGCGCCGACTGCCGTGATGGCCAGGGGTACTCCATAGCGTGCGCGCATACGTCCATCGTCGCAGACCCGGTTACCGGACCGGCGGGGTGGGCGGCTTTAACGATCTTCGGATGGACGGCGCGCGGGCTCACCGGTAACTCCCCGGACGCCTCCCGGAGCCCCCGGGGGAAATGGCGCGGCGCCCCCAGTCCCCACCTGACACACTTCTTCGTATGACCACGCTCAAGTCCAGGCTCCGGGAAGACCTCACCGCAGCGATCAGGGCGCGCGACGAACTGCGCTCCTCCACCCTCAGGCTCACCCTCGCCGCCGTCTCCACCGAGGAGGTCTCCGGCAAGACCTCCCGCGAGCTCTCCGACGACGAGGTGCAGAAGGTGATCGCCAAGGAGGCGAAGAAGCGCCGCGAGGCCGCCGACGCGTTCGCGAAGGGTGGCCGGCCCGAGCAGGCGGAGCGGGAGAAGGCCGAGGGCGTCATCCTCGACGAGTACCTGCCGCAGCAGCTGACGGACGACGAGCTCCAGCGGATCGTGGCGGCGGCCGTCGCGGAGGCGAAGGCCGGCGGCGCCGAGGGGCCCAGGGCCATGGGCGCCGTGATGAAGATCGTGAACCCGAAGGTGGCCGGGCGCGCCGAGGGAGGCCGGGTCGCCGCCGCGGTGAAGGGCCTCCTCGCCGCGAGCTGACCCCGCCCGGCTGGCGGGGACCTGACCCCGCCCGGCTGGCGGGGACCTGACCCCGCCCGGCCGGCGGGGACCTGACCCCGCCCGGCTGGCGGGGACCTGACCCCGCCCGGCTCTCCGGGAGCTGCCCCCCTCGCGAACACCTGCCCCCAGCCGGCCCCGCCCGGCAGCGCCCCCAGAAGCCCGCTCCCAGCGGACCACACCTGAGGAGCCCGGGCCGGAGGCGGAGGCGGCGGCGCCGGAAGGGCCCGGCGGCCGGGGATACGCCGGAAGGGCCCGGATCTCCTGGAGATCCGGGCCCTTCCGCCGCTCGCTGCGCCCCGGGCGCCGGGGCCGCGCCGGGATCAGCTCCAGTCGCCGTTCCCGTCACTGTTCCCGTCGCCGTTCCAGCCGCCCTCGCCCTCACCATCACCGTCGCCGCCACCGGTCCGGCCCTGGCTGTCGCCGCCACCGATCCCGCCGGGCTGCATGGAGATGCCGGGGATGCCCGGAACCTGCTCACCGGGGTCGCCGGGCTCGCCGTCGCCGGGCTTGCCGTCCTGCTGCCCGTCGCCGTCGCCGTCCCCATCGGAGTCGCCGTCGCTGTCGCCGTCACCGCTGCCCGGCCGCTCATCGGGCTTCGGCGCGTCCGGAATGGTGATGTTGTTGAAGGCCGGCGCTTCCTCGCCCTCCAGCGCGCCCGTCATCGCGTCCCGCCAGATCGGTCCGGGGACCTCACCGCCGAAGACCTTCTCGTGCCACTGGCCGCCGATGGTGATGTTCACCATGTCCACCTGCTGGCTCGGGCTGCCCACCCACACCGCTCCGGAGAGGTTCGGGGTGTAGCCGACGAACCAGGCGTTCTTCCGGCCGTCCGTCGTTCCGGTCTTGCCGGCGTTGGGACGGCTCTGGAGGCCGGCCTTCTGGCCCGTACCGGAGTCGACCACGCCACCGAGCAGGGTGTTGATCGTGTCCGCGGTCCGCTCCGTCATCGCCTTCGAGCAGGTGCTCTTCGGCACCGCCAGGCTCTTGCCGTCCGCCGTGCGGATGGACTCGATGACGGTCGGGGTGCAGTGGGTGCCCCGGTTGGCGAAGGTCGCGTACGCGCTGGCCATGACCAGCGGGGAGATACCCGTCGAGCCGAGCGTCAGCGGCGCGGGCGCCACCGGCAGCTTGGTCCCGTTGCCCTGCACGACGCCGAGCTTGTCGGCCATCTCCACGACCGGGCAGAGCCCTATGTCCTGGATCATCTGGACGAAGTAGGTGTTGACCGACTTCTCCATCGCCTCCTTCAAGGCGTACGGACCGACCTCCGCGGTGTTCTCGTTCTCCAGCTTGGCGGCCGAGTCGTTGACCCACGGGCTGCCGCTGCACGTCGTGATCGAGGACGGGTACGGCATGGTGTACGGGGACGAGTACGACTGGGTCGGCGGCCGGCCCTGCTCTATGGCCGCCGCGGCCACGAACGGCTTGAAGGTCGATCCGACCGGGAAGCCGTAGTTGGAGCCGCCGTCCTTCTTGTCGACCGAGTAGTTGATCGTCGTCTCGTTCTTGCCGAAGCCGTACGGACGGGACTGGCCCATCGCGACGACCTTGCCCGTCCCGGGCTGGACCATGGTCACCGCGGTGGCGACCCGGTCCGACTGGTTGACGTGATCCTTTATCGACTGCTGCGCCGACTCCTGGGCCTTCGGGTCCAGCGTCGTCCTGATCGTGAGACCGCCGCGGTTCCAGACCTTCGCCCGGTCCTCCTTGGTCTTGCCGAAGACCCGGTCGGAGAGGAAGACCTCGCGGACGTAGTCGCAGAAGAAGCCGGCGCCGTTGACCGCGGTGATGCAGCCGTTCTTGGGCTTGCTGACCTTGAGCTTGATCCCGGTCGCCTTGGCGCGGTCCGCCTCCGCCTGGGAGATGTCACCGACGGTGGCCATCCGCTGGAGGACGATGTTGCGGCGCTTGGCCGCCTCCTCCGTGTCGTTGACCGGGTCGTAGCGGCTGGGCGACTGGACGAGACCGGCGAGCATCGCGGCCTCCTCCAGCTTCAGGTCCTTGGCGGCCTTGGAGAAGTAGCGCTGGGAGGCCGCCTCGACGCCGTACGCCTGCTGGCCGAAGAAGGTGATGTTGAGGTAGTTCTCCAGGATCTTCTTCTTGCCCAGCTCCTCCTCGACCTGGATCGCGTACTTCAGCTCCTGGATCTTGCGGCCGAGGGTCTGCTGGGTGGCCTGGGCGACCTTGTCGGGGTCGTCGCCGGCCTCCTCCACGAAGACGTTCTTCACATACTGCTGGGTCAGGGTCGAGGCGCCCTCGGCCACACCGCCGCTCGTCGCGTTCTTGTTGAGCGCGCGGAGCACGCCCTTGAGGTCGATCGCACCGTGCTCGTAGAAGCGCGAGTCCTCGATCGCGATGATCGCCTTCTGCATGTACGGCGAGATGTCCTCCAGCGGCACCACCGTGCGGTCCCGGGAGTAGACCGTGGCGATCTGTCCGCCCTCGGAGTCCAGGATGGTGGTGCGCTGGCTGAGCGGCGGACGCTTGAGGTTGGCGGGGATCTCGTCGAATCCCTTGACCGTCCCCTTGGCCGCGAGCCCCAGCACCCCGGCGGCGGGCAGGGCGATGCCCGCGAGCACCGCTCCGGCGAGCACGCTGACACCGAGGAACTTGGCGGCTTGTTGGGTCCCGGTCAGACCGCCGCCCGAGCGCTTCTTTGGCATGGAGGCAGCCTACGTTCTCATTCGCCGGACACACGTATAGGCCTTGGCCTAAGCTGCTCTCAACTGTCACAGCAGTGTGGTTCCGTATCAAGGTATTACTGGAATCCACCGCAGGTCGCAGCGCGTTTGTAGCAATTTCGTAGCAACGCTTCCGGGGTCCGGCCCCAGCGCTCGTAGTCACTGCGGTGGCGGTGACCAGGGAAGCGGAATATGGCACTCCGTGTCCGTATTCCAGTGGAATCCGTCTTATGTGCCGTCCCGCGCCCACTCCACCTGGGGATATATGCCCCGGTTTGAGGAGTTCATCCTTTATGCCTTCAGGTCACTCCCCTGGGTGATCTGCCGCATACGCATAGTCCGTTCGGGCCATTCAAGATTGGGCCCGAAGGGGGTGTTGCGGTGTGTCCGCCTTCCGTAACGTCCTCAACTGGCAGCGGTGAATATGCCTCTGCCGCCGTGGGGGAGCCTCGATTCGGGAGAGGACGGCGCCGGGATGGGCTGGGTAACCGACTGGAGTGCGCAGGCAGCCTGCCGCACTACCGATCCGGATGAACTGTTCGTACAAGGGGCAGCGCAGAACAGGGCCAAGGCGGTGTGCACCGGTTGTCCGGTGCGGACCGAATGCCTGGCCGATGCCCTCGACAACCGAGTGGAGTTCGGCGTGTGGGGCGGAATGACCGAACGGGAGCGGCGCGCTCTGCTGCGCAGACGCCCCACGGTCACCTCCTGGCGCAGGCTCCTGGAGACAGCGCGTACGGAGTACGAGCGCAGCGCGGGCATCCTGCCCGTGGGCCTTGACGAGGACGAGACATACGAGACGTACGCGGCGGTGGGGTAGCGGTCGCGGGACTTCCGCGGCCTTCTCGCACCGGTACGGACCGTACGCCCCGGCGGCTGTCCTGCTGGCATGGGTGCACGTCCGTGCCGCTCAGGCGCACAGCCCAGGCCAGGAGGCCGGGCCGGCGCCGTGTCAGCGGCACCGTCAGCGCTGGTGCCGTCCCGTGCGTGTCCTGCCTGCCGTGCCGTGTCGCCGACCCCTTGTCCCGTCAGCGCGGCGCGTCGCTGCCCTCCGGGCCCTCCGGCGCGCCGCCGGATACGCCACCCGACGCGAGCCGGTCGCCGATGGCGCGGAGTCCTGCCAGGTCGTGTACGTCACCGGGCAGGGCGGCCACCTGGGCCACCGGTACCTCGGGGTGGAGCGCGGTGAAGCGGTCGCGCGTGCGCTGCTCGCGCGAGAGCACCTGCATCCGTTCGGCGTGCAGGCGCAGCAGACCGGCCGTCAGCTGCCCGGTGGTGGGGTGGTCCGCTGCCGCGGGGGTGCGTGGACCGGGGCGCGCGGGGGAGTGCGCGACCGGGTCGGTGGGCTGTGGTGTGGGCTCGGGGGCGTCGTGCTCGGGGGGGTGCGCCGGTGGGTCCGTGGGGGCGTGGTCCACGGACAGGGTTTCGGGAGAGGCGTCCGTGGCCTCACGAACACCAGTCTTCCCTCCCCCCTGATCGACAATGCCGGGGCCGTCAAGATTTTCTGATGTAATTTCCGAGGCAAGGATTTCCGAGGTGAGGATCTCCGCCGCCGTCAGGGCGCGCTCGGCTGAGAGCCGGTCGGCGCCGCTGCCGTGCACCCGGTTGAGGACCAGTCCGGCCAGCGGCATCCCCTCCTCCGCCAGCCGCTCCACGAAGTACGCCGCCTCCCGCAGCGCGTCCCGCTCCGGAGCCGCCACCACCAGGAACGCGGTCCCGGGGGCCTGGAGCAGCCGGTAGGTGGCGTCCGCCCGGGTGCGGAACCCGCCGAACATCGTGTCCATCGCGGCCACGAAGGTCTGTACGTCCCGCAGGAGCTGACTTCCCAGCAGCTTGCCGAGCGTCCCGGTCATCATCGACATACCGACGTTGAGGAACTTCATCCCCGCCCGGCCGCCCATCCGCGCCGGGGCCACCAGCAGCTTGATGAGCTTTCCGTCCAGGAACGATCCCAGCCGCTTGGGTGCGTCCAGGAAATCCAGCGCACTGCGCGACGGAGGAGTGTCGACCACGATCAGGTCCCACTCGTCCTGGGCCCGGAGCTGGCCCAGCTTCTCCATCGCCATGTACTCCTGGGTGCCGGCGAAACCGGCTGACAGGGACTGGTAGAAGGGGTTTTCCAGGATCGCGCGGGCGCGCTCGGCGTCCGTGTGGGTCTCCACGATCTCGTCGAAGGTCCGCTTCATGTCGAGCATCATGGCGTGCAGTTCCCCGCCGGTTCCGCCGCCGGTGCCCGCGCCGGACCCCGCGCCGGAACCGGAACCCGGCCCGGAACCGGAACCCGGCCCGGACCCGGAACCGCCCGCTATCCCCTTCACCCGCCGCGGCGTGTTGTCGAGCGAGTCGATCCCCAGCGACTGGGCGAGCCGGCGCGCCGGGTCGATGGTCAGCACGACCACCCGCCGGCCGCGCTCGGCCGCGCGCACCCCGAGCGCCGCCGCGGTCGTCGTCTTCCCGACGCCGCCAGAGCCGCAGCACACGATGATCCGGGTCTCCGGGTCGTCGATGAGCGGGTCGACTTCGAGAGGTGTCGCCGACGCGTCCAGGGTCATGAACCGGTCCCTTGCTTCCGCAGTTCCCTCGCCAGCTGATAGAGCCCGGCCAGGTCGACGCCCTCGCTCAGCAGCGGCAGTTCGTACGACGGCAGCTCCAGCCGGTTCAGCGCGGCGCGCTGCTCGCGCTCCAGCTCCACCCGCTGGGCATGGTCGGCCGCCTGTTCGAGCAGGGGGGTGACCAGGCTCGCCGCGTCGCTCACCCCGGCCGAGGCCAGCGTCTTCGCGATCTCCCCGCGCCGGTCGCCCGCCGCGCTGCGCACCGCCTCCTCGTCGAGGATGTGCGGGCGCACCATATTGACGATCACCTGGCCGACCGGGAGCCCCGCCGCCCGTAGCTCGGCGACGCCGTCGGCGGTCTCCTGGACCGGCATCTCCTCCAGCAGGGTCACCAGGTGCACCGCCGTCTGGGGGGATTTGAGCACCCGCATCACGGCCTGCGCCTGGTTGTGTATCGGGCCGAACTTGGCCAGCCCCGCGACCTCGTCGTTCACATGCAGGAAGCGGGTGATGCGCCCGGTGGGCGGGGCGTCCATGACGACATAGTCGTACGCGTACGCGCCCTGCTTCGTCCGGCGGCGCACGGCCTCGCAGGCCTTGCCGGTCAGCAGGACGTCCCGCACCCCGGGGGCGATGGTGGTGGCGAAGTCGATCGCGCCGAGCTTCTTGAGGGCGCGGCCCGCGCTGCCGAGCTTGTAGAACATCTGGAGGTAGTCCAGCAGCGCCCGCTCGGCGTCTATGGCCAGCGCGAAGACCTCGCCCCCTCCCGAGGCGACGGCGATCTTCCGCTCCTCGTACGGAAGTGCCTCCGTCTCGAAGAGCTGGGCGATGCCTTGCCTCCCCTCGACCTCGACGAGGAGAGTCCGCTTTCCCTCGGTCGCGAGGGCGAGCGCGAGGGCGGCGGCGACCGTCGTCTTACCGGTGCCACCCTTGCCGCTGACGACCTGGAGCCTGCTCACACATTCGAGCCTAACCAGTCGGGGCCCGCGCTACGCACGAGGCGTGTGCGTGCTGCGTCACGCCGGGGGCGGGCCGGGGCACCGGCACCCCGCCCGCTGGGCGCCGGGCCGCTCATCCGTGCGGCTACAGTCGGCGTCATGACCACTAAATTCGAGTACGCGACCGTGCCCCTCCTCGTGCACGCGACCAAGCAGATCCTGGACACCTGGGGCGAGGACGGCTGGGAGCTGGTCCAGGTCGTTCCCGGGCCGAACAACCCCGAGCAGCTCGTCGCGTATCTGAAGCGGGAGAAGTCCTCGTGACCCCTGCGCCCGCCCCCCCCGGCGCCGTCGAGGCCCGCCTCGCTGAGCTGGGGCTGACGCTGCCGGACGTGGTGCCGCCGCTGGCCGCGTACCAGCCGGCCGTCGTCTCGGGCCCCTATGTCTACACGGCGGGGCAGCTCCCGATGGTGGAGGGCAAGCTTCCGGTCACCGGGAAGGTGGGGGCCGAGGTCACCGCCGAGGAGGCCAAGGAGCTGGCCCGCACCTGTGCGCTGAACGCGCTGGCGGCGGTGAAGTCGGTCGTCGGCGATCTGGACCGTATCGCGCGTGTCGTGAAGGTTGTCGGCTTTGTGGCATCTGCCGCCGACTTCACCGGGCAGCCCGCGGTGCTGAACGGCGCCAGTGAACTGCTGGGGGAGGTGCTCGGCGAGCGGGGTGTGCACGCGCGCAGCGCGGTGGGTGTCGCGGTGCTGCCGCTGGACGCCCCGGTCGAGGTCGAGATCCAGGTGGAGCTCCGCCAGGACTGAGGACCGGACCGGCCCCCGGGCCCGGGTGCCCTCGCGGGTGGTACGGCCCCGGGGCCCCCGGCCGGATCGCGACCGCCGGGCGGATCGCGACCGCCGGGCGGTACGGGTCCGGCCCCGCCCGGGCGCCCCTGCCGGCCGGTACGCGTCCGCACCGGCCGGGCCCGGCCGGGTGCTGAACGGCCGGTCAGCCCCGGTGACGGCTCCGCCACTGCCCCGCGACGGCCCCGCACCCGCCGGATTCCCGGTGGGCGCGGGGCCGCCGCCGTCTTCAGCGAACGCTTGCATCTCTCTTGACGCGGACGCGCCGACGGGTGTCCTCTGTCCATGGTTAGGAACGTTTCCTATCCATATGAACGGCGCCGGGCGCGCCCCGGCGCCCGACCGCCCCTCTGGTGAACAGCGCGTACCTCCCGCCGACCTGCCCGATCGCCGGTCCGTCGCCCGTGCCCCCGGCCGTCCTCCGGCCGGTGCCGCTCCGACGGCGCCGCCCTGTCGACAGGCCGCGACAGAAGCCGGCACACACGGAGTGGCGGGAGCCCCCCAGTCGTCCCACGAACGTGGAGGGATCGATCCGTGGCATCAACCCCCCGCCGCCGCCCCCGTCGATCGCGCAGAGCGACCGGCGTCCTCGTGGCCCTGGCCACCGCGGTCTTGACCGTGGCCCTGCCGCCCCTCGGCCACGCCCAGCCGGGATCGCCCGGCGACCGGGACCGGGACCGGGCCGCACCCGTGCGGTACGAGGCCGAGTCCGCGACCGTCTCGCAGGGCGCGACCGAGTCCAACCACACCGGCTTCTCCGGTACCGGTTTCGTCAACTACACCAATGTCGCCGGCAGCTATGTCGAGTTCACCGTCAACGCCCCGGCAGCCGGGCCCGCCACCCTGGCCCTCGGCTTCGCCAACGGCACCACCGGCAACCGGCCCCTGAACATCAGCGTCAACGGCGGAGCCGCCACCAGCGCGGACTTCCAGCCCACCGGCGCCTGGACCACCTGGTCCGCCGTGAACACGACCGTCCAGCTCCGGGCGGGCGCCAACACGGTGCGGGCCACCGCCACCGCCGCCGAGGGCGGCCCCAACCTCGACTACCTCGATGTCACCGCCTCCGACGGCGGAACGGGCACCGACTACGAGGCCGAGGCGGGCACCGTCTCGCAGGGGGCCGTGGAGTCCAATCACGCCGGCCACTCCGGCACCGGTTTCGTCAACTTCCAGGTGGTGACCGGCGCCTATGTCGAGTTCACCGTCGAATCGGCGCGGGCGACGGCGGCGAAGCTCGACCTCCGCTACGCCCTGGGGGCCGCCGACGCCCGGGCCATGGACATCACCGTGAACGGCACCGCGGTCGCCGACGATCTCTCCTTCCCCGGTACCGGCGCCTGGACCACCTGGAAGGCCATCGGCGCCGAGGGCACGCTCCGGGCGGGCTCCAACAAGATCCGCGCCACCACCTCCTCCGGTGACGGGCCCAACCTGGACAAGCTCACCGTCACCCCCACCGGCCCGGCCGACACCGAGAAGCCGACCGCCCCCGGCAGTCTCCGCAAGGACCAGGAGCCCACGGCCTCCACCGTCTCCCTCGCCTGGGACGCGGCGTCCGACAACGTGGGGGTCACCGGATACGACATCTACCAGCACGGCCAGCTGATGAGGCAGGTCGGCGGCGACACCCTCGCCGCCACCGTCACCGGCCTCGAACCCGAGACGGCGTACGACTGGACCGTCTTCGCCCGGGACGCCGCGGCCAATGTCTCCGTCGCGAGCAACGCGGTCACCATCTCCACCCTGCCCGCCCCCGCGGACAGCGAGCCGCCGACCGCCCCCGCGAACCCGCGCTCCACCGGCAGGACCGCCACCAGCGTCGACCTGGCCTGGAACGCCTCGACGGACAATGTGAAGGTCACCGGCTACGAGGTCTTCCGCAACGGCACCCTCTCGGGCACCGCGGACGGCACCGCCTCCACCGTCGCGGGGCTGGCCGCGAGCACCGCGTACACCTTCAAGGTCAGGGCGTACGACCTCAAGGGCAACAAGTCCGCCTTCTCCCCGGAGATCACCGTCAGCACCAGCGGCACCCAGCCCGGCGGCACACCCGACCCGGGCTCCGTCTCCACCCTCGCCGGCGGGGTCGACGTCGCCTGGGGCCTGGCCTTCCTGCCGGACGGCGCGGGCATCTACACCGAGCGGAACACCTTCAATGTGTACCGGCTCACGAAGTCGGGCCAGAAGACCTCGCTCGGCAAGGTCCCCAACTCCCAGACCACGGGCGGTGAGGGCGGTCTGATGGGGGTCGAGGTCAGTCCGAGTTTCGCGTCGGACCACTATCTGTACTTCCTCCACACCTCGTCCGACGGCAACCGCATCGCCCGGATGAAACTGGAGAACAACGCGCTCAGCGGCTACACCGTCCTGCTCGACGGGATGGAGAAGAGCCGCTTCCACAACGGCGGGCGGCTGCGCTTCGGCCCCGACGGCAAGCTGTACGCCTCCATGGGCGACGCCCAGAGCAGCAGCAAGGCCCAGGACCGCAACTCGCTCAACGGCAAGATCCTCCGTATCAACCAGGACGGCAGCATCCCCTCGGACAACCCCTACGGGAACGCCGTCTGGTCGATGGGCCACCGCAACCCGCAGGGCATCGACTTCGACTCCAAGGGCCGGCTGTGGCAGGCCGAGTTCGGCAACAGCGTCATGGACGAGGTCAATCTGATCCAGAAGGGCGGCAACTACGGCTGGCCCAACTGCGAGGGCACCAGCGGCAGCTGCTCCGGCTATATCGCCCCCAAGAAGACCTGGTCGACCTCGGTGGGTTCGCCCAGCGGTCTGACCATCGTCAACGACCATGTCTTCGTCGCCACCACCCGGGGCGAGCGGGTCTACCGGATGAAGATCGACGCGAACTCCGCCCTGGTGGACCAGAAGACCTACTTCCAGGGCACCTACAGCCGGCTGCGCACCGTCGAGGTCGACCACGACGGCGACATCTGGCTCACCACCTCCACCGACAAGGACGGCACCAACGGCAACGACCGGGTGCTCCTGATCGATATCGCCTACTCCGGCGGGGCCGCCGAGTTCAAGCTGACCAGCGGCGCCTTCGGCGACAACGCCACCATCCCGGCCCGGTTCACCTGCGCCGGGGACGGGGCGGCGGGCCAGGACGCGTCACCGCCGCTGTCCTGGGGCGCCGGAACCACCGGGGCGAGCGGCTGGGCCATCGTCCTCGCCGACGTCGCCAACAGCGGCAACAAGCTCCACTGGGCCATCTGGGACATCCCCGCCGCCCGGCTCTCGCTGCCCGAGGGGCTGGGCTCCGGTTACACGGTCCCGGGCCAGGACGGGGCGAAACAGAAGGCCATGGGCAGCGGGGCGAACGCCCAGAAGTACTTCGGGCCCTGTCCGGGCGGCTCCAGCCATCCCTACACCTTCACCCTGTACGCGCTGAACACGGCGACCGTGCAGGGGCTCGGGTCGGGTTCCTCCATGGCCCAGATCGAAACAGCGATCAAGAGCGCCGCGACGGCGAGTGTGAAGCTGCGCGGCAACTCCAGCGCGGCGGCGTAGCCGGCCCCGCCCGGGCGCGCCGGAGACCGGCGCCACCCGGGGCCGTACCGCACGACGCCGTACCGCACGGGGCCGGCAGGTCCGGCCCCGTGCGCCCGGGCCGTCCCGTCCACCCGGGCCCGGGCCCGGGCGACGAGCGTCACCGGGCCCGGGCCCGCACGGGCGCGCCCCCAGGACCCGAGGGGCGGCCGGAATGCTCCCTCCGGCCGCCCCTCGGCCCGTGCCGGGCATGTTCCACGTGAAACCTCGCCAACGGGCCGGGAGCCCGCCCCCGGAGCCCCGCCCGCCGGCTGTGCCCTCGAACATCCGCGCGTGAGCGTTTAGCATCCGGCCATGCCCCATGGTCAGTGGTACCCACCGGAGTGGCCGGACCGGATTCGCGCTCTCACGCGCGGCGAACTCACCCCGGCTCCGCCCCGGCGGGCCGCCACCGTGATGCTGCTGCGCGATACGGCGGACGGCGGCCCCGTGGTGCACATGCTGCGCCGCCGCACCTCGATGGCCTTCGCGGCCGGCGCCTACGCCTACCCGGGCGGGGGAGTGGACGACCGGGACGCCCGCCCGGTCCGCTGGTCCGGCCCCGCACCCGAGGTCTGGGCGGCCAGGCTCGGGGTCGACGAGCCATCCGCGCGGGCCATCGTGTGCGCCGCGGTCCGGGAGACCTTCGAGGAGGCCGGGGTGCTGCTCGCCGGCCTCACCCCCGACACGGTGATCGGCGCGACCACCGACGACGGCTGGGAGGCCGACCGGCAGGCCCTCGTCGACCGGGAACTGGCCTTCGCCGACTTCCTCGACCGGCGCGGGCTGGTGCTGCGCTCGGATCTGCTGGGCGCGTGGGCGCGCTGGATCACGCCCGAGTTCGAGCCCCGCCGCTACGACACCTGGTTCTTCGTCGCCGCCCTACCGGAGGGGCAGCGCACCCGGAACGCCTCCACGGAGGCCGACCGCACGGTGTGGATCGGTCCCGCCGAGGCGACGGGGGGATACGACCGGGGCGAGCTGCTGATGATGCCGCCCACGGTCGCCACACTGCGGACCCTCCTCCCGTACGCCACGGCGGCCGAGGCCCTCGCGGCGGCCGGCGGCCAGGATCTGACCCCGGTCCTGGCCAGGGCCAGAATGGACGGTGACGAGCTGGTGCTCAGCTGGCCCGGACACGAGGAGTTCACCAAGCACATCCCGGCGGGAGGCGCGCGATGACCGAGGCGGCGGCACTGCCGGGACAGCCCCGGGGCCGGGTGGTCACCGGGCCCGCCACCGCGCGGGCGGTCAATGTCCTCGCGCCCAACCCGTCGGCCATGACGCTCGACGGCACCAACACCTGGATCGTCTCCGAACCGGACTCGGACCTGGCGGTGGTCATCGATCCGGGCCCCCTGGACGAGACCCATCTGCGCCGGGTCGTCACCACCGCCGAGCAGGCGGGCAAGCGCATAGCCCTGACCCTGCTCACCCATGGCCACCCCGACCACGCCGAGGGCGCCGGGCGCTTCGCCGAGCTGACCCGGACCCCGGTGCGGGCGCTCGACCCGGCGCTGCGCCTCGGCGACGAGGGGCTCGCGGCGGGCGAGGAGATATCCGTCGGCGGGCTGGAGCTGCGGGTCGTCGCCACCCCCGGCCACACCTCGGACTCGCTCAGCTTCCATCTGCCGGCCGACCGCGCGGTACTGACCGGGGACACCGTCCTGGGCCGGGGCACCACCGTCGTCGCCCATCCGGACGGGCGGCTCGGCGACTATCTGGACTCGCTGCGGCGGCTGCGCTCCCTGACGGCGGACGACGGGGTGCACACGGTCCTCCCGGGCCATGGGCCCGTGCTGGAGGACGCCCAGGGCGCCGTCGAGTTCTATCTCGCCCACCGCGCTCACCGGCTCGCCCAGGTGGAGACAGCGGTCGAGAACGGCCACCGCACGGCCGAGGCGGTCGTGGCACGGGTGTACGCGGACGTCGACCGCTCGCTCTGGCCGGCGGCGGAGCTGTCGGTGCGGGCGCAGCTGGAGTATCTGCGGGAGCACGGGCTCGTCTGAGGAGTGTCCCGTCCACGGTGAGGGGGGGGCAGGGCCCGGGGCGCCCTGGAGGCCCGGCGGGCGCGAGCGCGTCGTACGGCAGGCGCAGGCGCAGGCGCGGGCGCGGGCACGGGCGCGGGCAACAGGCCAGGGCGCAGGCCAGGGCGCGGGCACGGGCAACAGGCCACGGCGCGGGCGCGGCTCCGGAGAACCGGCGCGGACCCCCGCGCGTCCGAAGCTTTGGGGTGTGGCTTACGCTCCGCTTACTTCGGGCGTTTCCTGGGAGGTTCCGCGTGTTCGTCTTGTTTGTTCTGCTGGTCATCGCCGCAGTGGTGCTGTTCTTCGTCGGGCGCAGCCTTGAGCGCCCGGCGCTCAAGTTCGGCGCCCTGGGGGCGCTGATAGCGGGTCTCTTCTCCGGCGTCGCCAGCTGTGTGCATGTGATCAGCGCCTACGAGGTGGGAGTCCCGGTCACCTTCGGGAAGGTCGGCTCGCCCATGACCTCGGGCATGAATGTCACCTCCCCGTTCACCAACGTCACCACCTTCTCCACCCGGCCGGTGGACCTGAACCTCTCCGACAAGGACGTGGTCGAGGTCCGCTCCAAGCAGGGCGGTGTGATGTACGTGGAGGTGACCGTGAAGTGGGCGGTGACCCCCGCCAAGGCCGTCGAGCTGTACCGGCTCGCCGGGAGCGAGGACGCCATCCAGCAGCGGCTGGTCTTCCCGGACAGCCGGGAGATCATCCGCAATGTCTTCGCCCGCCACACCAGCGAGCAGGGCTACTCCTCCGCGCGCGAGAAGATCAACACCGAGATCGGTGATCTCATCAAGGAGCGTCTCGCCCCCCGGGGCATCGCCGTGACCACCGTCAATCTGCGCAATGTGAAGCCCTCCGACCAGCTCCAGGGCCAGATCGACCGCAAGATCCAGCAGCAGCAGTCCACCGAGCGGGCCACCGAGGCGGCGCGCACGGCGGAGGCGGAGGCCGAGCGCCGCCGGATCGAGGCCGAGGGCATCGCCAAGGCGAACCGCATCCTCAGCGACTCGCTCAGCGAGAAGGTCCTGATGAACCAGTGCATCGACGCCTTCAAGGAGGCGGCGGCCAAGAACCCGGTGTACGCGGTGCCGTGCGGCGGCGGCGGTGACAACGCGCTGATCGTGGACGGCAGCGGGCGCAAGAACTGAGCCCCCCGGTCCCGTGCCGGGACAGCGGAAGGGCCGCCCGGAACCATCCGGGCGGCCCTTCCGCTTGGGGCCCCGTCGCCGGGGCACCCGTGGTCAGCGGGAACGCTTGGCGAGGCGCTCCACGTCCAGCAGGATCACGGCCCGCGCCTCCAGTCGCAGCCAGCCGCGCTGCGCGAAGTCGGCCAGGGCCTTGTTCACGGTCTCGCGGGAGGCGCCGACGAGCTGGGCCAGCTCTTCCTGGGTCAGGTCGTGCACCACGTGGATGCCCTCCTCGGACTGCACGCCGAAGCGGCGCGACAGATCGAGGAGCGCCCGGGCGACCCGGCCCGGGACATCGGAGAAGACCAGGTCGGACATCTGGTCATTGGTCTTGCGCAGCCGCCGCGCGACCGCGCGCAGCAGTGCGGTGGCCACCTCGGGGCGGGCGTTCAGCCAGGGCTGGAGGTCGCCGTGGCCCAGGCCGAGGAGCTTGACCTCGGTGAGCGCGGTGGCGGTGGCGGTGCGCGGTCCCGGGTCGAAGAGGGACAGCTCGCCGATCAGCTCGCCCGGTCCGAGGACGGCGAGCATGTTCTCGCGGCCGTCCGGGGAGGTGCGGTGGAGCTTGACCTTGCCCTCGGTGACCACATAGAGCCGGTCACCGGGGTCGCCCTCGTGGAAGAGCGCATCGCCGCGGGCGAGCGTCACCTCACCCATCGAGCCGCGGAGCTCCGATGCCTGCTCATCATCGAGCGCCGCGAAGAGCGGGGCGCGCCGCAGAACGTCGTCCACGAATTCTCTCCTTGTCGACCTGCTCAGGGACCGTGGCCCCCATGATGCCGGACCGCACGGTGCCGGTCCGGGGGACACCGCGTAGGACAGTCTGTCCGCCGCGGACCCTTGGCAAGTAAATATTCGTGCGATCAATCACAACAAGTCTGACGCACGGGAGAGTCTGTTCGTGCGGCAGGGGCCCGATTGGGTCCGGATTGGCGGTGACCGGGGCGGATGTCAGTGGTGGACCGTAGGCTGGCCGGGTGTCCAACTCACCGGTGAGAGCGCAGGCCAAGGGGGCTGGGAGAGTGTCCGCCAAGCAGGATTCCGCTGTGGGCGAACAGTCGGAAGTCGGAGCCCAAAAAGCCGCAAATGGTGCCCAATCTTCATCGCGGGCGGCCTCCGGGGCGGCACCCCGTGCCACCTCGCGGGACACGCCCCGGCCGCGCGGGAGCCGTGCGCCGGAGTCGCGGCTCGCCATGGTCCGCCGCGCCCGCCGGATCAACCGCGAGCTCGCCGAGGTCTATCCGTACGCCCACCCCGAGCTGGACTTCCGCAACCCCTTCGAGCTGCTCGTCGCCACCGTGCTGTCGGCCCAGACCACCGACCTGCGGGTGAACCAGACGACGCCCGCGCTCTTCGCGAAGTACCCCACCCCCGAGGAGCTGGCCGCGGCCGTCCCCGAGGAGCTGGAGGCGATCATCCGGCCCACCGGCTTCTTCCGGGCCAAGGCCAGATCCCTGCTCGGGCTCTCCCAGGCCCTGCGGGACAATTTCGGCGGCAATGTCCCCGGCCGTCTCGACGACCTGGTGACGCTGCCCGGGGTGGGCCGCAAGACGGCCTTCGTGGTCCTCGGCAATGCCTTCGGGGTCCCCGGCATCACCGTGGACACCCACTTCGGCCGGCTGGTGCGCCGCTGGAAGTGGACCGAGCAGACGGACCCGGAGAAGGTCGAGGCGGAGATCGCGGAGATCTTCCCGAAGTCCGAGTGGACGATGCTCTCCCACCGGGTGATCTTCCACGGCCGCCGTATCTGCCACTCCCGCAGGCCCGCGTGCGGCGCCTGCCCGATCGCCGCCCTCTGCCCGTCCTACGGCGAGGGCGAGACGGACCCGGAGAAGGCCGGAAAGCTCCTGAAGTACGAGATGGGGGGCCGGCCGGGCCAGCGGCTCAGCCCGCCGCCCGGCTATCCGGGCGAACCGGCCCCGCCGGCCTCCCCGGCGGAGACTCCGGCCGCCGGGGAGGCCGGATGACGGAACGATCCGTGCGCCCCGGGGCGTTGTGAACGAGGGGGTGCCCATGCGCACAGGAGAAGAGACATCCGGACCCGCCGCGTCCGCGCGCGGCGGGACACCCGGACAGAGCCGCCGGGGCCCGGAGCCGGCGCCCGGCGCCGCGCGGGCGGGCCATGGCGGCCCGTACGACCCGGGGGTTCCGGTCACCACCGACGGCCTGCCCCCGTGGCTCGGCCCCGTCGCCCGCGCGGTCGACACCGTCGAGCCCGGCCAGCTCAGCGCCTTTCTGCCGCCCAAGAGCGGCCGGGGCCGCCAGTCCGCCGTGCTCATCCTCTTCGGCGAGGGGGCCACGGGCCCCGAGCTGCTGCTGATGGAGCGCGCCGGCAGTCTGCGGACCCACGCGGGCCAGCCCGCCTTCCCCGGCGGCTCGCTGGACCCGGAGGACGGCGATCCGGCGGGCGCGGGGCCGCTCCGGGCCGCCCTGCGCGAGGCCGAGGAGGAGACCGGGCTCGACCCCGCGGGCGTCCAGCTCTTCGGCGTGCTGCCGAAGCTCTACATCCCGGTGAGCGGCTTCGTCGTGACCCCGGTGGTGGGCTGGTGGCGCGCCCCCAGCCCCGTCGGGGCGGTCGACCTCGCCGAGACGGCACGGGTCTTCACCGTCCCCGTGGCGGATCTCACGGACCCCGCGAACCGTGCCACCGCCGTCCACCCCAGCGGCCACCTCGGCCCCGCGTTCACCGTCGAAGGGGCTCTGGTCTGGGGTTTCACGGCCGGTCTGATCGACCGTCTGCTGCACTTCGCGGGCTGGGAGCGGCCCTGGGACCGGGAGAAGCAGGTCCCGCTGGACTGGCGCTCATGACAGTCTGATTCCCCGAAACCACGGCCGGACCGACCGGGTGCCGGGCGGCACACCGGGCCGGGACCACCGGTGCGGGCCGGACACCCCGTCCGGTGACGAAGGCGATGACTGCGAGGCTAATGACGGTGAATGTGCTGGACATCCTGCTGCTGGTCGCCGCCGTGTGGTTCGCGATCGTCGGTTATCGCCAGGGCTTTGTGGTCGGCATCCTGTCCGTGATCGGATTCCTCGGCGGCGGACTGATCGCGGTCTATCTGCTCCCCGTGATCTGGGACGAACTGACGAACGACTCCCAGGTGTCCACCACCGCCGCGGTCGTCGCCGTCGTCATCGTGATCCTCTGCGCCTCGGTCGGCCAGGCCTTCACCACCCATCTCGGCAACAAGCTCCGCCGGTACATCACCTGGTCACCCGCCCGCGCCCTGGACGCCACCGGCGGCGCGCTGGTCAATGTGGTCGCCATGCTGCTGGTGGCCTGGCTGATCGGCTCCGCCCTCGCCGGGACGGCGCTGCCCACCATCGGCAAGGAGGTGCGCAGCTCCAAAGTGCTGCTGGGCGTCTCCCAGGTGATGCCGGAGCAGGCCTCCACCTGGTTCACGGACTTCTCCTCCGTCCTCGCGCAGAACGGCCTCCCCCAGGTCTTCAGCCCCTTCGCCAACGAGCCCATCACCGAGGTCAAGGCCCCGGACCCGGCGCTGGTGGGCAGCCCGGTCGCCGCCCGCGCCAAGAAGTCCATCGTCAAGGTCGTCGGCACCGCGCAGAGCTGCAACAAGGTCCTCGAAGGCACCGGATTCGTCTTCGGCGAGCGGCGGGTCATGACCAACGCGCACGTGGTGGGCGGGGTCGACGAGCCGACCGTGCAGATCGGCGGCGAGGGCCGGCTGTACGACGCGAAGGTCGTGCTCTACGACTGGCAGCGGGACATCGCCGTCCTGGACGTCCCCGATCTGCGGGCCGAGCCGCTGGAGTTCGCCGAGCCCGACGCGCGCACCGGCGACAGCGCCATCGTGGCCGGCTTCCCCGAGAACGGCGCGTACGACGTCCGCTCCGCCCGCGTCCGCGGCCGGATCAACGCCAACGGCCCCGACATCTACCACCGCGGCACCGTGGGCCGCGATGTCTACTCGCTCTTCACCACCGTCCGCCAGGGCAACTCCGGCGGCCCCCTCCTCACCCCCGAGGGCGAGGTGTACGGAGTCATCTTCGCCCGCTCGCTGGACGACCCGCAGACCGGCTACGCGCTCACGGTGGACGAGATCGCCGAGGACATCTCCGCGGGTCTCTCCGCCAACCAGCAGGTGGACAGCCAGGGGTGCGCGCTGTAGCGCTCCGGAGGCGGGCCCGGTGTCCCCCGGCTGCCGGCCCGGCCCCGGGCCGGCAGCCGGGGGACACCGGAAGCCCGGCAGCGGTCGGGTGCCGGGAGCCCGGGGCGGTCAGTGGCGGGTGTGGCGCAGTCGCGCGGAGACCCAGCGCGCTCGGCGCCGGAGAATGCGCGGGATACCGATCCCCTGTCCGGGATGATCATGGCCTCGGCCTTGCGGGCCCTCGCTCTTGTGGGTGCTCGGCGCGCTGGCCGAGCGACGGTTGCGTGCCGCGTCACCGTAGTCGTACGTCAAGCCCATACCGGGACGTGTGCCCGTGCCCCAAGGTCGGTAACCGTGTCAGGGGCGCCCAATTGGCGTATGCGCCAGGCAATTGGCTGTTCGTCGGACAGGCGTTCTCCGCCGGGTCCCGAAGCCCTCTCCGGCGGCTACGGACGGTCGGGTTCCGGGTCCTTCAGCCAGTTGATCAGCTCCGCCGAGAACGCCACCGGGTCCTCCTCGTGCGGGAAGTGCCCCAGACCGTCGAACAGCCGCCAGCGGTACGGCGCTTCCACGTACTCGCCCGAGCCCGCCGCGCTCCGGGTGCGCATCGCCGGGTCGAGGGACCCGTGCAGATGCAGGGTCGGGACCCGCACCGGGCGCTTCATCCGGCGGTTGAACTGGATGCCGTCCGGCCGGGCCAGCGACCGCACCATCCAGCGGTACGGCTCGATCGAGCAGTGCGCCGTCGAGGGAATGCGCATGGCCCGCTGATAGACGTCCAGCGCCGACTCCTCCGGCGGCTTGGGCCCCGACCACTCCCGGATCAGCTCGCCCACCAGGGCCCCGCCGTCCGCGACCAGCCGGCGCTCGGGCAGCCACGGCCGCTGGAACCCCCAGATGTACGACCCGGCGCGGCTCTGCGAGAAGTCCGAGACCATCGCCGAGCGCCAGCGGCGCGGATGCGGCATCGAGGAGACCGCGAGCCGGCGCACCAGCTTCGGACGCATCACGGCGGCCGTCCACGCCAGATATCCGCCCAGGTCATGACCGACGAGCGCGGCGTCCGGCTCGCCCAGGGAGCGGATCACCCCGGTGATGTCGAGCGCGAGGTTGGCGGGGTCGTACCCCCTCGGCGTACGGTCGCTGCCGCCCACTCCCCGCAGATCCATCGCCACCGCGCGGTACCCCGCGTCGGCGAGCGCCGGGAGCTGATGCCGCCAGGTCCACCAGAACTGCGGGAACCCGTGGAGGAGGAGGACCAGCGGCCCGTCGCCCATCTCGGCGATGTGGAAGCGCGCTCCATTGGCCGCCACATCGCGATGGGTCCACGGACCCTCCATGCGAATGGGGCTTCCACTACCGGTTTCAGGGGCCGTCATGCTGATGAGCGTGCCACAACCGCGCAGCCCGTGTGCGCCATGGCCGTCCGGCCGGGGGAGCGGGGCCGTCCCCGCCCCCCGGCACACGGAGCGCGCACCCGGACCCGGTCCGACATGCCGGGCCCCGACCAAGCGTCCTGCCCGGCCCGACCGAGCGTCCTGCCCGGCCCGACCGAGCGTCCTGCCCGGCCCGCCTGAGCGTCCTGCCCGGCCCGGCCGTGTCCGCCGGGCCGCGCCGCGGGCGGTCAGCCGGCCGGCCGGCCCTCCCGGGGTCAGGCCGAGATCCGCTCCCGCGGCACGGAGCCGGGGATCAGCTCGGGCTGGGACCTCGGCGAGCGCGGGTGGGGCTTGACGGTCTGGAGGACGGCGGCCGTCTCCTTGGCCGAGGCGATGGACCGCTCCGGCGGCTTGACCTTCTTGAACTTGGAGATCGCCAGCAGCGCCAGCAGCACCGCGAGCACCACGAACGCCCCGCCCACGATCAGGAACGACCAGGCGAGGCCGAGGCCCAGATTATGAATTCCGTACGCCGCGGCGAAACTGAACACCGGCAGCGAGAAGAGCGCGAACACCCCCGCGATGCCTATGGCCACCGAGCCGATCGCGCCGCGCCTGACGTCCTGCCGCAGCTCCGCCTTGGCCAGTGCGATCTCATCGTGCACAAGTGCGGACATCTCGGCGGTCGCCGAAGCGACCAGCTGGCCGAGACTGCGCTCGGCACTGGTGCCGGGGTCGCTCATCGCTGCTCCCTCTCTCCTGGGTCCGAGATCTACATTTCCTCTTCGGCGCCCGGAAAACTTCCCGGGTCCGACATCAGATCATGCCGGACTGTCGCCGTCGCCGCGCGACGCCCCCGCAACTTGGGCCAGCCGCCGGTGCTCGGCGGCCTTCTTCTCGTAGAGCTCCGCCATGCGGGCGTGGTACTCCGGGTCGTCCTGCTCGTAGATGTCGGGGATGCCGTCCTGGTCCTCGTCCCGCTCCTCCTCGTCGAAGAGGGCCCGGTACTTCTTCACCCGCAGCTTCAGCAGAATCGCGGCGAGCACGGCGGCGATTAGCGATCCGACCAGTACGGCGGCCTTGACCTCGTCGGCGAGCGCGGGGTCGTCGGCGAAGGCCAGTTCGCCGATCAGGAGCGAGACGGTGAAGCCGATTCCGGCGAGGGTCGCGACCGCGAAGACATCCGGCCAGGCCAGTTCCTCGTTCAGCTCCGCGCGGGTGAAGCGGGCGGCCAGCCAGGTGCCGCCGAAGATGCCCAGCGCCTTGCCGACGACGAGGCCGAGGACGACGCCCAGCGTCTCCGGCTGGGTGAAGACCCGGCCGATGGCGCCGCCGGAGACGGCGACGCCCGCCGAGAACAGCGCGAAGAGCGGGACCGCCAGCCCCGCCGAGAGGGGGCGCACCAGATGCTCGATGTGCTCGCCGGGGGAGTGCTCCTCGCCGTCCCGGCGGGTGCAGCGCAGCATCAGACCCATGGCGACACCGGCGATGGTGGCGTGGACACCGCTGTTGTACATCAGCCCCCAGACGACCAGGGCCAGCGGGACGTACACGTACCAGCCGCGCACGCCCTTGCGCAGCAGCAGCCAGAAGACGGCGAGGCCGACGACCGCGCCGCCGAGCGCGGCGAAGTTCAGTTCGCTGGTGAAGAAGACCGCGATGATCAGTATCGCGAAGAGGTCGTCCACCACGGCGAGGGTCAGCAGGAACGCCCGGAGCGCGGACGGCAGCGAGGTGCCGATGACCGCGAGCACGGCGAGCGCGAAGGCGATATCGGTGGCGGTGGGGACGGCCCAGCCGTCGGCGGAGCCGCCGCCGAGGGTGTTGACCAGGACATAGACGAGCGCGGGGGCCGCCATGCCGCAGAGCGCGGCGATGACGGGGAGGGCCGCGGCCTTGGGGTCGCGCAGTTCACCGGCGACCAGTTCCCGCTTCAGCTCGATCCCGGCCACGAAGAAGAAGATCGCGAGGAGTCCGTCGGCCGCCCAGTGCTGGATGGAGAGGTCCAGGCCGAGCGCCGACGGGCCTATGTGGAACGAGCGCAGTGAGTCGTAGCTGTCGCTGAGCGGGGTGTTCGCCCAGACCAGCGCGGCGATGGCGGCCAGCAGAAGGAGGACGCCGCCCACGGTCTCGGTGCGCAGGGCGTCGGTGACGAAGGTGCGCTCGGGCAGGGAGAGCCGGCCGAGGAATTTGCGCGGACTGGGGGAGGCGGCCATGGAGTTCCTTCGGTTGGTCGGGCAGCACGAATCACATGCCGACCAGACTTCCCGGCGCACCCAGATCTTCTTGTCGCGATTTTGACGCAGTCCTCACCATACCCAAGTGCCCGGGGCCCGGCACCTCAACCCGAAGCCCCAGGCCGGGGGCGGTGAGGCAGAGGAACGGTGGGACGGAGGAGCGCTGGGGCAGAGAGGCAGAGAGGCAGAGAGGCAGAGGAGCGGTGGGGCGGTGGGACAGACGGGCGATGGGGTGGTGGGGCGGTGGGCAGCACGACGGGCCCCCGGCGTGGTCCGCCGGGGGCCCGTCGTCTCCGCTGTTGTCCGTGTGCCGGTCCCCGCGCCGGTAGGGAGCGCCCTCGCGGTCCCGGGGGGCGCTCGGGGGATCAGTCCTCGGAGGCGGCGCTCGGCAGCCGCGTCTGGATCAGATCCATCACGGAGGAGTCGGTCAGCGTGGTGACATCACCCAGCTGCCGGTTCTCCGCGACATCGCGCAGCAGCCGGCGCATGATCTTGCCGGAACGGGTCTTCGGCAGCTCCGCCACCGGCAGTACCCGCTTGGGCTTGGCGATCGGGCCCAGCGTGGCCCCGACGTGGTTGCGCAGCTCCGCCACCAGGCCCTCGTCCTCGGTGGCCGTGCCGCGCAGGATGACAAAGGCGACGATTGCCTGGCCGGTCGTCTCGTCGGCCGCGCCGACGACCGCCGCCTCGGCGACCTTGGGGTGCGAGACGAGCGCCGACTCGACCTCGGTCGTCGAGATGTTGTGGCCGGAGACCAGCATCACGTCGTCGACCCGGCCCAGCAGCCAGATGTCGCCGTCCTCGTCCTTCTTGGCGCCGTCGCCCGCGAAGTACTTGCCCTCGAAGCGGGACCAGTAGGTGTCGATGAACCGCTGATCGTCACCCCAGATGGTGCGCAGCATCGACGGCCACGGCTCGGTGAGGACGAGATAGCCGCCCCCGCCGTTGGGCACCTCGTTGGCCTCGTCGTCCACGACGGTCGCCGCGATACCGGGCAGTGCCCGCTGCGCCGATCCGGGCTTGGTCTCGGTGACGCCGGGCAGCGGCGAGATCATCATCGCGCCGGTCTCGGTCTGCCACCAGGTGTCCACGATCGGGGTCTTCCCCGCGCCGATGTGCTCGCGGTACCAGATCCAGGCCTCGGGGTTGATCGGCTCGCCGACCGAGCCGAGCACCCGCAGGCTCGACAGGTCGAACTTGGCGGGGATGTCGTCGCCCCACTTCATGAACGTGCGGATCGCGGTGGGCGCCGTGTACAGGATGGTGACCCCGTACTTCTGGACGATCTCCCAGAACCGGCCCTGGTGCGGGGTGTCGGGCGTGCCCTCGTACATCACCTGGGTGGCGCCGTTGGCCAGCGGCCCGTACACGATGTAGGAGTGGCCGGTCACCCAGCCGATGTCCGCCGTACACCAGTAGACGTCCGACTCGGGCTTGAGGTCGAAGACGGCGTGGTGGGTGTAGGCCGCCTGGGTGAGGTAGCCGCCGGAGGTGTGCAGGATGCCCTTGGGCTTCCCGGTGGTTCCCGAGGTGTAGAGGATGAAGAGCGGGTGCTCCGCCTCGAAGGCCTCCGGGGTGTGCTCGGTGGACTGGCGGTCCACGATGTCGTGCCACCACACGTCACGGCCCTCGGTGAAGGCGGTGTCCTCGCCGGTGCGCCGGACCACCAGCACATGCTCGATCTGCGGGCACTTGGCGACGGCCTCGTCGATCGCGGGCTTGAGCGCGCTCGGCTTGCCGCGGCGGTAGCCGCCGTCGGCGGTGATGACGAGCTTGGCGTCCGCGTCCTGGATACGGGAGGCGACGGCGTCGGCCGAGAAGCCGCCGAAGACCACCGAGTGCGCGGCGCCGATACGGGCGCAGGCCAGCATCGCCACGGCGGCCTCGGGGATCATCGGCAGATAGACGGCGACCCGGTCGCCCTTGCGGACCCCCAGCTCGGTCAGGGCGTTCGCGGCGCGCGAGACCTCGTCCTTGAGCTGGGCGTAGGTCACGGCCCGGCTGTCCCCGGGCTCGCCCTCGAAGTGGATCGCCACCCGGTCGCCGTTTCCGGCCTCGACATGGCGGTCCACACAGTTGTACGCGACATTCAGCTTGCCGTCCGCGAACCACTTCGCGAAGGGCGGGTTGCTCCAGTCGAGGGTCTCGGTGGGCTCGGTGGCCCAGGTGAGCCTCCGCGCCTGCTCGGCCCAGAAGCCAAGCCTGTCCGCCTTGGCCTGCTCGTACGCGTCCGCCGTCACATTGGCGTTCGCGGCCAGCTCGGTCGGCGGCGCGAAGCGGCGCTCTTCCTTGAGCAGGTTGGCCAGGCTTTCGTTGCTCACGACATCTCCCTTTCCCAGGGCGTCCTCTGTGCGTATGTGTCCGAGGCCATAGCTCACCAGCCGGAGGGCCGGGTGACAAGAGCCTTCCGATAATTGGTTTAGACCTATTGAGGTCGTCGAAGGGATGGCCGGACCCCGGAGGGCGCATCGGGGCGGACGGTGCCGATGGTGCCATGTGGATGGGCCCCTCCTTCCCGGGCGGCGAGAAGGAGGGGCCCACCCCTACCCACGGCGGGGGCGGCCGGCCGGTTCAGATCTCCCCTGGACGGATGAACGGCCGGGGGCGGGCGGGGCCGTGGCCACGGATCGGATACGGGCCGGGCGGGATACGGGCCGGTGTGGGTACGGGGGTCAGGTGCGGGGTCAGGTGCGGGTTCAGGTGCGGGTCTTCGCCAGGGATGAGGAGGCGGGGGCGACCCGGTCGAAGACGACGTCATAGGGGTGTTCGTCGCCGCTCGCGAGCAGATAGGCCTGGGCCTCGCCGACGTGGAAGTACATTCCGTACAGCTTCAGCGTGCCCTCGGCGAGCCGCCGTGCCACCGCTTCATGGGCCCGCAGATGCTCCATCTGCTGCACCACATTGGTCAGGGACAACTGCTCCACGGCGTCGATCGGCAGCCGGCCGGAGATCCGGACCCAGGAGCGGTTCCGGCTCCGCATGCGCTCCAGGCTGGGCCGCCCGTGCCGCAGCCAGCGCCGCAGCGGGGTGTGGGCACCGATCGGGGGAGCGGAGAGCAGCGCCTGCATCGCACCGCAGCCGGAGTGTCCGCAGACGGTGATCGAGCCGACCTGGAGCACCTCCACGGCGTACTCGATCGCCGCCGCCACCGAGTCGTCGCCGCTCTCCGCGCCGGGCAGGGGCACCAGATTGCCCATATTGCGCACGGTGAAGAGATCCCCGGGACCGCTGGCCGTGATCATGCTGGTGACCACCCGGGAGTCGGCGCAGGTGAGGAAGAGCTGGGAGGGGCGCTGGCCCTCCCGCTCCAGCCGGGCCAGTTCGTCGCGGACCAGCGGGGCCGTGTCGCGCTGGAAGGAGCTGACGCCGTCGGCCAGCGGGTGCGCGGTGGCCCGGTCGGGCCGGCCGTCGCAGTGGTGGTTGCGCCAGGGGGTCCAGGGGCGGCAGCAGCCGTGGGTCTCCGACGCGGGTTCGCTGATCCGCGAGCCGGAGCGGCCGGTGAACTCCACCGTCCCGCCCTGGGCCACATGGGCGGTCTGCCAGTCGTGCAGCGCCTCGTGCGCCGCGTGGTCCATGAAGGAGCCGTCCAGCTCGACCACGCAGTCGCTGCCCGTGGGCACCTGGTTCAGCGCCCGGCTCAGCCGGGGCACCGCGAGGAAGGTCAGCTGGCCGCGGACCCGCACCCGGCGGCGCCCGTCCTGCTCCTCCTCGGTGATCCGGGTGCGGGTCAGCCGGTGGAGCGCGACCGCGACCGCCACCGCGATCCCGATCACCACCCCCTCCAGCACCCCGGTGGCGACCACGGAGGCCAGGGTCACCGCGTACACCAGCATTTCGCGGTTCCGCCGGACGCTGCGCAGATGGGTGATGTTGACCATCTGGACGCCGACGACCATCACCAGCGCGGCCAGCGCGGCCAGCGGGATCAGGTCGAGGACGGGAACCAGCAGCAGCGCGGCGAGCACCACCCACAGGCCGTGGAGCATCGTGGAGTTGCGGCTCACTGCTCCGGCCGCGACATTCGCCGAGCTGCGCACGGCCACTCCGGTGATGGGCAGCCCGCCGAGGGCGCCGGAGACCACATTGGCCGCTCCCTGCCCGGCCAGCTCCCGGTCGAGGTCGGCGCGCGGCACCCGGACGGAGGGTGTCTTGCGGGCCGCCGCCAGTTTGTCCACGGCCACCGCCGACAGCAGGGACTCCACACTGCCGACGAGGGTGATGGTCAGCACGGCGGCGATCAGTCCGAGCACGGGCCCGTCGGGCATCGCGGGCAGGGCGTGGCTGCTCCAGGAGGGCAGGTCGACCCGGGGCAGATGGAGCGAGGCGAGCGCGGCGGCCGTGGTGGCTCCCGCCACGGCGGCGAGCGCGGCCGGCATCTTCCGCATCAGCCGGCCCGTGCGCCCCGGAATCCGGGGCCAGGCCAGCAGGACGGCGATGGTCAGCGCGCTGACCGAGATGGCGGCGGGGTGCAGGGCGGCCAACTGGGCGGGCAGCGCCCGGACATTCTCGACGGCCGAGCTCTGCGGGGTGCCGCCGAGCACGATGTGGAGCTGTGCCAGCGCGATGGTGACGCCGATGCCGGCGAGCATGCCGTGGACGATCGCCGGGCTGACGGCGAGCGCCGAGCGGGCCACCCGCAGGGCGGCGAGGCCCAGTTGGGCGAAGCCGGCGAGCACGGTGATGGCGCAGGTGACGCGCCAGCCGTACTGCTGGATCAGATCGGCGGTGACGACGGTCAGCCCGGCAGCGGGGCCGCTGACCTGGAGCGGAGCCCCGCCGAACCGGCCGACGACGATGCCGCCGACGGCCGCCGCCACCAGCCCCGCCTGGAGCGGGGCGCCGGTGGCGAGTGCGATGCCCAGGGAGAGCGGCAGCGCGATCAGGAAAACGGAGATGGACGCGGACAGATCGGAGCCGGCGATACGGAATCGGTGGGGGGCTCCGCCGGACGGGGGAGCGCCGTCGGCGCCGGCCGGGCCGGGCTTCCGGGGCTGGTCCGAGGGATCGTCGGTGCGGGTGGGGACGCAGGCGGACATGGTTTCCCGTCTCCTCCGGGGCGGCGCGGTCGCGGAAAGTGGGGCGCGGCCGTGGGGCACGGCTTGCAGCGGCGGGATACTCAACTTTCAGTTTTCAGTAAATTGATCGTAATGCAGAGTAAAGACCTTGGCTAGATTTTCCGGGCAAATGGGGCAGTGTTTCACTCGATTCAGTGATTAGTGCGCTTAATGCGGCTCGTCGAACACCCCCTTTGACCACCCGATGTGACTTTGGCTCCGGCGACGCCAGTCCGAAAAGCACAAAGTCATATGAAAGTGGGTGGGCGGATGAAGGCCGCCGCGAAGAGGGTCGCCGTGGGTGTGGCAGCCACGGCCGTGATCGCAGGACTCGGGGGATGCGCCGACTCCGGCGGGGATGCCCGGGAAGGGGGCGCGCCGGGAGCGAAGAAGGCCGCCCCCGCCCCCAAGGCGGCGCCGAGGCTGATCGGCGACGGCTCCACCGCTTTCACCGGGGCCCAGCCCCGGCAGCTGCGGCCCGAGCGGCTGAAGCCCGGCGAGCGGCCGCCGCAGTTCGTCGTCTACTCCTGGGACGGCGCGGGGGAGGACAGCCAGCGGCTCTTCTCCCACTTCCGCAAGGTGGGCACCAAGTACGGCGCCACCATGACCTACTTCCTCAGCGGCGTCTATCTCCTCCCCGAGGAGAAGTCGTCCCTGTATCTGCCGCCGCAGCACTCCGCCGGGCGATCCGATATCGGATTCAATGATTCCGAGGGAATCCGGAACACCGTCCGCGAACTGCGCGGGGCCTGGCAGGAGGGCAATGAGGTGGGAACCCACTTCAATGGCCACTTCTGCGGTCCGGAGGGCGGAGTGGGCACCTGGTCGGTCGACGAGTGGAAGAGCGAGATCAGCCAGGCCAAGTCCTTTGTGAAGAACTGGAAGTCGAACTCCGGCCTGACGAAGGAGGAGCCCCTGCCCTTCGACTACGACAAGGAACTCGTCGGGGCGCGCACCCCCTGCCTGGAGGGGCGCGCCAACTTCGTCCGCGCGGCGGGCGAACTGGGCTTCCGCTACGACACCAGCGGCGTCAACGACCAGATCTGGCCGGAGAAGGACGAGGGTCTGTGGGACCTCTCGCTCCAGTTGGTCCCGTTCCCCGGCCGCGACTTCGAGACGCTCTCGATGGACTACAACTTCATGGTCAACCAGTCGGGCACGTCCCAGGGCGACCCCGCGTCGCACGAGTACTGGGGCGACCAGATGCGGGACGGTCTCATCCAGGCCTTCGAGCGGGCGTACGACGGCAACCGGGCGCCGCTGATCATCGGCAACCACTTCGAGTCCTGGAACGGCGGCACCTATATGCGCGCCATCGAGGAGTCGATCGCCTCGGTGTGCGTGCGGAAGGACGTGCGCTGCGTCTCCTTCAAGCAGCTCGCCGACTGGCTCGACGCCCAGGACCCGCGGGTGCTGGCGAAGCTGCGCACACTGGAGGTCGGCCAGGCGCCCAAGGACGGCTGGGCGGCCTTCCTCGCCGCCCAGCCCCCGGCCCCGGCCGGTCAGCCGGGGAAGCCCGCCAAGCGGGTCACGGCCGCCTCACCGGTGGTCAGGCCGGCAGCGGGTCATTGACGCCGGCGATCTCCTCACGGAGGACGAAGGAGGGGTCGACCTGCGCCGCCAGGTCGGCCCCTGTCCTCGCGTTTCCCCAGCTCTCCGCGTTCTTCAGATGGAAGTGCACCATCTGGCGGGTGTAGCGCTCCCAGTCGCGCTGCCCGTAGGAGTCCTCGGCCGCGTTCTGGAGGGTCTGGAGCGACATGCGGTTCTCCGCCTCCAGCAGCTCGAAGTGCTGGGGCCGGCCCTTCTCCATCGCCCGCACCCAGTTGGAGTGCCCGATCGTGACCAGCAGGTCCTCACCGACCTCCGTGCGCAGGAACTCCACATCGTCCCGGCCCTGCACCTTGTTCCCGACGACCTTCAGCGCGATGCCGAAGTCCCGCGCGTACTCCTTGTACTGGCGGTAGACGGAGACTCCCTTGAGGGTCGGCTCGGCCACCAGGAAGGTCATGTCGAAGCGGGTGAACATCCCGGACGCGAAGGAGTCCGACCCGGCGGTCATGTCGACCACCACGTACTCGTCGTCCCCGTCGACCAGGTGGTTGAGGCACAGCTCCACCGCGCCGACCTTGGAGTGGTAGCAGGCCACGCCGAGATCCGACTCGGTGAAGGGGCCGGTCGCCATCAGCCGGATGTCCCCGTCGTCGAGGTGGACCGTGCGCGCGCAGGCGTCGTAGACCGGGTTCTCCTCGCGCACCCGCAGCAGCCGGGAGCCCGTACCCGGGGGCGTTGTCTTGATCATGGTCTCGGCGGACGCGATCCGGGGGTTGGAACCCCGCAGATACTCCTTGATCAGCGGAAGCTGGGAGCCCATCGCGGGCAGCGCGGCGGCCTGCTCCTCGTCGAGACCGAGCGCGGTCCCCAGGTGCTGGTTGATGTCTGCGTCGACCGCGACAACCGATGCCTCGTTGGCGGCCAGATGACGGATGAAGAGCGAGGACAGCGTGGTCTTGCCGCTGCCGCCCTTCCCTACGAAAGCGATCTTCATGTTCACCTAGGGTAGTGGTTCGATCGCCCGGTGTGGACGCATAGGCGGAAGAAAGACCTCCGCGGTGGGGCGCGCGGGGGCGGCGCGTAGCCTCGCTGACCATGAGCGCGAATACGTCGTCCTCCTCATCGGTTCCGTCGTCCGACCCGCTGGCCGTTCTCGGCTCGCTGCCGGGAGTGGCCGGCTCCGTCGACGCGGTGCGCGCGGCGGTCGACCGGGTCTACGGGCACCGGGTGATGCGTCGGCGGAGCAACGAGATCACCGCGGAAGCGGCCCTGCGCGGGGCCCGGGGGTCCGCCGCGCTGTCCGGCGCGGACTGGGCGCTGGAGGAGGTCCGCAGAAGGACCGACTTCAGCGGCGAGCCCGAGTCCCGGACGGTCGGGGCGGCGCTGCGGCTGACCGCCGAGTCCGGTCAACTGCTCTCCGTCTGGCGGCAGTCACCGCTGCGGGTGCTGGCCAGACTGCATCTGCTCGCGGCGGGCGGGTCCGGCGACGACGAGAGCGCGGGCCGGCCTCGGCTGGCGGGTGAGCCGGTCGACGAGCCGCTGATCGAGGCCCCGCTTCCCGGCGCGGCGGAGGTGAGCGGCCGGCTGGACGGCCTGGCCGGGCTGATCCTCGCGGGCAGCTCCGCCCCGGCGCTGGTGCTGGCCGCCGTGGTCCACGGCGAACTGCTGGCCCTGCGCCCCTTCGGCTCGCACAACGGACTGGTGGCGCGGGCCGCCGAACGGGTGGTCCTGATCGGCAGCGGACTCGACCCGAAGTCGATCTGCCCGGCCGAGGTCGGCCACGCGGAGCAGGGGCGGGCGGCGTATGCGGCGGCTCTCGACGGATATCTGACCGGGACGCCGGAGGGCGTGGCGGGCTGGATCGCGCACTGCGGGCGCGCGGTGCAGCTGGGTGCCCGGGAGTCGACGGCGGTCTGCGAGGCGCTTCAGCGCGGCGCGGCCTGAGGTGAACCGGTCCGGACCCCGGCCGCCGGAGCCGGACGGGGGCTCCGGGAGGGATCGTGGCCGTGCTCCCGGGCCGGCCCGGGAGCCCTCCGGACAGGGTTGCGGCGGTACCGATCGCGGTACCGCCGCTGGCATGTGGGCCGGGTTACCAAGCGTCCTCGATGTGCTGCGCCCATCAGGCCGGAAACTTCTGTCCGTTTACCTGGTGCGGCTGGCCCGTATTCGACGGGTCGACGTCGCGTGGGTGCCCGGCTTCCATGCATCGGTCCGTGGGGCCTTACTGCGTGATAGGTGATCCTCTCGGATGTCCTTGGTCTCGCGGGCCGTTGACTCCTTTGTACTCCAGCGCCCGGAGAAGCGGAACCCTTTACCGCACTTCTTTACTTTCAGGTTCAAATACGGGCGAATCGGTTGGCGAGATCATCCAGGGCCGAGGCGGCCGTCCGGGCCGCCGCGCCGCGCCGGCGGCTGGCGTACCAGACCAGCCCGGCGGTGGCCGCAGCCGCGCCCACGGCCGCGGCTGCCACCAGGGCCGGCCGGGGAGGCATGGCGAAGGCGGGCAGCCGCTGCTTCAGCCGCACCGGGCGGTTGAAGACGAGAATCGGCCACTCCCGGGCGCTCGCCTCGCGGCGCAGCGCCCGGTCCGGATTCACCGCGTACGGATGGCCCACGGATTCCAGCATCGGCACATCGGTGGCGGAGTCGCTGTAGGCATAACAGCGGGAGAGGTCGTATCCCTCGGACTCGGCCAGTTCCCTGATGGCCTCCGCTTTGGTCGGTCCGTACGCGTAGTACTCCACTTCGCCGGTGAAGCAGCCGTCATCACCCACCACCATGCGGGTGGCGACCACCCGGTCGGCGCCGAGCAGCTCGCCGATGGGCTCGACGACCTCGGCTCCCGAGGTGGAGACAATGACCACATCGCGGCCCGCGGTGTGGTGCTCCTCGATGAGCGAGGCGGCCTCGTCGTAAATGATCGGGTCGATCAGATCGTGCAGGGTCTCGGCGACGAGCTCCTTCACCTGCTGGACGTTCCAGCCCTTGCAGAGGGCGGAGAGGTACTCCCGCATCCGCTCCATCTGGTCGTGGTCGGCACCGCCCGCGAGAAAAACGAACTGCACATAGGCGGTGCGCAGTACGGCCCGCCGGTTGATCAGGCCGCCTTGGTAGAAGGACTTGCTGAAGGTCAGCGTCGATGACTTCGCAATGACCGTCTTGTCCAGGTCAAAGAACGCGGCTGCGCGAGGCAAGGAGTGGTTTTCCACGAGCAGAGCATAGGTGCCCGCCATTCGGCGTAGCCTCCGGGCGTGTGGGTTTGCCTGAGAAGGCTCTCGGGTACACCATGGAAGTCACGGATCGTTCGCGACCGTGCTAACCCGGTCCGGCTCCTCCCCCCCCCGAGCCGGCCGGAGAGACGACCCCCGCTCTCCCCCCCGGCGGGGGTCGTCGCATGTCCGGATGCGTTTCACTGCTCCGTACGAGATCCACTTCGGCCCCTCCCCGCTTCTGGCGCCCTGGTCGGCACCGCTCTTCCCTCACTCTGCATCGTCACTGTGCGTAGCGGAAGAGGTGCGGCTGGGAGTCACCGGTATGGGCTACCGGGATATTCACAGGCGGCCGGTTGTCCACAGTTTTTCGGCAAGATCCACACCATTTTCGAGTGCATCGCACCGTGATTCCGGCCGCGCAGTTCGCGGGGCCCGGGAATCAGGGATCTCGTTTCGCGGCGGGATCGCGGTAAGCAGGGGGTGGAGATCGTGGCTGGAACCATCACATCGAAGGGGGCGCCGCCCGCGGAGGAGCGGCGGGCGGGGCCTCTGATCGTCACCGAGGATCTGGATCTGCTGGACGATCTGCTGCGGCTGTGCGCCGCCGCCGGGGTCGAGCCGGAAGTCCACCACGCGGTGCCGGAGTCCCGGGGGAGCTGGGAGGCCGCCCCGCTGGTGCTCGTCGGGGACGATGCCGCCGCCCGCTGCCGGGGAGCCGCCCGCCGAAGCGGTGTGCTGCTCGTCGGCCGGGACCGGGACGACCCGGATGTCTGGCGGCTCGCCGTGGAAATCGGGGCCGACACCGTGCTGCGGCTGCCCGAGGCGGAGCCCTGGCTGGTCGACCGGATCGCCGACGCGGCGGAGGGCGCGGGAGAGAGCGCGCTCACGGTCGCGGTGATCGGGGGCCGGGGCGGGGCCGGGGCCTCCACCCTGGCCTGCGCGCTCGCGGTGACGGCCGCGCGCGGCGGCCGGCGCACCATGCTGGTCGACGCCGATCCGCTCGGCGGAGGCATCGACGTCCTGCTCGGCGGGGAGCACGCCGAGGGCAGGAGATGGCCGGATTTCGCCGCTTCCAAGGGGCGGGTGGCGGGCGGCGCCCTGGAGGAGTCGCTGCCCGAACTGCATCAGTTGCGGGTGCTGAGCTGGGACCGGGGCGACGCGGTGGTGGTACCGCCCGAGGCGATGCGCTCGGTGCTGGCGGCGGCCCGCAGGCGGGGCGGGGTGGTCGTGGTCGATCTGCCGCGCCGGGTGGACGACGCGGTGGCGGAGGCGCTGGCCCAGACCGACCTCGGGCTGCTGGTGGTGCCGGGCGAGCTGAGGGCGGTCGCCGCGGCCGGCCGGGTGGCCGCGGCGGCGAGCCCGGTGGTGCGGGATCTGCGGGTGGTGGCGCGCGGCCCGTACACCTCGGGTCTCGACGACGGCTGGGTCGCCGCCTCGCTCGGCCTGCCGCTCGTCGGCGAACTGCCCTGGGAGCCCCAGTTGACCGCCGCCCTCGGGGAGGGGCGCCCGCCCGGCGCGGGCGCGGGCCCGCTGGCGAGGTTCTGCACCGCCTTCTGGGACCGGGCCCTGGCCGAGGGAGCCGGGTCGTGAGCGCCGGTCTGCTGGACGCCGTGCGGCAGCGGCTCGCGGAGAGCGGCGCCGAGCCCACTCCGGCGCGGGTCGCCGCGGCCCTCCGCGCGCAGGGCCGGCTGCTGGGCGACGCCGAGGTCCTCGGCGGCACCGAACGGCTCCGGTGCGAACTGGTGGGGACCGGGCCGCTGGAGCCGCTGCTCGCCGACCCGGAGGTCACGGATGTGCTGGTCTCCGCGCCCGACCGGGTGTGGGTGGACCGGGGGCACGGCCTGGAGTCCACAGGGGTGCGCTTCGCGGACGCGGCGGCGGTGCGCAGGCTGGCCCAGCGGCTCGCCGCGGTGGCCGGACGGCGGCTCGACGACGCCCGGCCCTGGGTGGACGCCCGGCTGCCCGACGGGACCCGGATGCACGCCGTCGTCCCTCCGGTGGCCGTCGGCTCCACCTGTCTGTCGCTGCGGGTGGTGCGCCCCCGGGCGTTCTCGATGGCGGAGCTGGTGGCGGCGGGCACGGTGCCGCCGGGAGGGGACCGGGTGCTGCGGGCCCTGGTGGACGCCCGGCTGTCGTATCTGATCAGCGGTGGCACGGGAAGCGGGAAGACCACCCTGCTCGCAGCGCTGCTCGGGCTCGTCGGCGAGCGGGAGCGGATCGTGCTCGCGGAGGACTCGGCGGAGCTGCGCCCCGGGCATCCCCATGTGGTGCGGCTGGAGTCGCGGCCGGCGAACCAGGAGGGCGCGGGCCGGGTCACCCTGCGGGACCTGGTGCGCCAGGCGCTGCGGATGCGGCCGGACCGGCTGGTCGTCGGGGAGGTCCGGGGCGCGGAGGTCACCGAGTTGCTGGCGGCTCTCAACACCGGCCACGAAGGGGGCTCGGGCACGGTCCACGCCAACGCGGCGGCGGATGTCCCGGCGCGGCTGGAGGCGCTCGGGACGGCCGCGGGTCTGGACCGGGCCGCGCTCCACAGCCAGCTGGCGGCGGCCCTCTCGGTCGTGATCCATCTCGCGCGGGACCGGGACGGCCGGCGGCGGCTCGCCGAGGTGCACGTCCTGGAGCGGGACGCGGCGGGGCTGGTGCGCACGGTGCCGGCGCTGCGGTGGGGCGCGGAGGCGTTCATCCGTGAGCGGGGCTGGGAGCGGCTGCGGCGGCTGGCGGGAGGTGCGCTGTGATCGCGGCGGATTCGCCGCACATGGCGGTGGTGTGCGCGGGAGCCGCGGCCCTGCTGGTGGCCGGCCGGGACCGGGGCGCGGCGCGGGCGCGGCTGCTGCTGGCGGGCGGCGGCACGGTGCGGCAGGCCCCCTGGTGGGCCCCGGAGAGGCTGCGGCCGGCCGCGCGGCTGCGGCGGGAGTGGCTGTGCCTGCCGGTGGCGCTGGTCCTCGCGGGTCTCGCGGAGTCGGTGCTGCCACTGATCGCCGGGGCCGGGGCGGTGCCGCTGGTGCGGCGCCGCCTCCGGGCCGGGGAGCGGCGGCGGGAGCGCGAGCGGCGGGCCCAGGCGGTCATCGCGCTGTGCGGCGCGGTCGCCGGTGAGCTGAGGGCGGGGCTCCAGCCGGGGCCGGCGCTGGTGTCCGCCGCCGGGGCCACCGGTGGCCTGGGCGGGGCGCGCACGGCGGTGACGGCGGCGGCCCGGTTCGGCGGCGATGTGCCGCGGGCGCTGCGGGAGGCGGCCGGGGAACCGGGCGCCGCCGGGCTGGCGGGGGTGGCGGCCTGCTGGCGGGTGGCCGTGGAGAGCGGCGCGGGTCTGGCGGCGGGGCTCGACCGGCTGGAGGCCGCGCTGCGGGCGGAGCGGGACCAGCGGGATGAGCTGAGGGCCCAGTTGGCGGGCGCGCGGTCCACCGTCGGGCTGCTGGCCCTGCTCCCCGTGGCCGCGCTGGCGATCGGGTGGGCCCTGGGGGCCGACCCGCTGAGGGTGCTGTTCCACACCCCCGAGGGCCTGGTGTGCCTGCTGGCCGGAGCCGTGCTGGAGGCGGCGGGGCTGTGCTGGGCCGCGCGGATCGTGCGCGGCGGGGAGGAACGGTGACGGGGGAGGCGGTCCGAGGGCCGGCGGTGGTGGTCGCGCTGCTCGCCGCGCTGGTCTGCCTGGTGCTCGTGGCAGCCGCTTACCGGGGCGGGCGCAGGGCGCGCGGGCGGGGCGAGGCGCTGCTCGGGCCGGTGCGGGCGGGCCGTCGGCGCCGGTGGCCGGCGGCCGGGGTGTGGGCCCGGGGGTGGGGTGCGCCGCTGGGTGTGGTGATCGTCTGCTGGGTCCTGGTCGAGGGGGTGCCCGGCCTGGCGGTGGGGCTCGCCGCGGGCTGGGGGACATGGCGCCGTCGGCGGGCCCGGTCGGCGGGGGCCGGTGAGTCCGGCCCGCCGGTGGAGCCCGGTCTGCCGCTGGCGGCCGATCTGCTGGCGGCCTGTGTCTCGGCCGGGGCGGCGCCGCGCGAGGCGGCCGAGGCGGTCGGTGAGGCCCTGGGCGGCCCGGCGGGGGAGCGGCTGACCCAGGTGGCGGCCGAGCTGCGGCTCGGCGGTGAACCGGCGCGGGCCTGGGGCTCCTTCGGTCTGCTCCCCGGTGCGGCGGAGCTGGCCCGCGCCCTGGAGCGGGCCGACTCCACGGGCGCCCCGGCCGCGAGGCCGGTGGCCCGGCTGGCGGAGCGGCTGCGTGCGGACCGGGCCCGTGCGGCCACGGCCCGGGGGCGCAGGGCACAGGTGCTGATCACCGCGCCGGTGGGGCTGTGCTTTCTGCCCGCGTTCCTGGCGGTTGGGGTGGCGCCGGTGCTGATCGGTCTCGCGCGAGGGCTGTTGAACGGTGGTTGAACGGTGACTGACAAGAACTCTCAGGAGGCTGACATGGGGAATCCGGTGCGGGCGCGGGTGCGGGCGCGGCTGTCGCGGGTGCGGCGGGGCGGGGACGCGGGCATGGCGACGTCCGAGTACGCGATGGCGACGCTGGCCGCGTGCGCCTTCGCGGCGGTGCTGTACAAGATCGTGACCAGTGGGGCGGTCGCGGGCGCGCTGGAGTCGCTGGTCGGAAGGGCGCTCGATGCGCAGTTCTGACGCCCGGGCGCCCGTGCGGGCCGTTCTGGCCGTTCGGGGCCGTCGGAGTGACCGGGGTTCGGTCACCGCGGAGGCGGCGGTGGCGCTGCCCGCGCTGGTGGTGTTCACACTGGCGCTGGTGTGGGCGCTGATGGCGGCCGCGGCCCAGATCCAGTGTGTGGACGCGGCCCGGGCCGGGGCCCGGGCGGCGGCCAGATCCGAATCCCGTGACGTGGTCGTCGCCGCCGCCCGCTCGGCCGCGCCGCCCGGTGCCGAGGTGGCGCTGCGGCGCGCGGGTGACCTCTGGCGGGTCCGGGTGGCGGCACCGGCCCCCGGGCCGGGGGCGCTCTCCCCGACCCTGAGCGCCGAGGCGGCGGCGTTCGCGGAGGACGCGTGGTGACCGGGCGGGCCCCCGGGTCCGATGAGGGCTCGGCGACCGTGTGGGTGGTGGTGGGGGTGGCGGCGCTCTGCGCGGTGTTCGCCGTGGTGCTGGCCCTCGGCCAGGCGGTGGCGACCCGTCACCGGGCGGGGGCGTCGGCGGACCTCGCGGCGCTGGCCGCGGCTGATCATGCTCTGCCGGGCCGGGATGTCGCTTGCGCGAAGGCGGGGGAGGTGGCGCGGGCTCAGGGGGCGGAGGTGGTGAGGTGTGTGCTGGTGGGGGAGATCGCCGAGGTGACCGCTCGGGTCCGGTTCGGCCCCTACGCCCCGGAGGTTCGCTCCCGGGCGGGCCCGCCCATGGCGGCCCTGGTCACGGTCGGGCGCTGAGGGGGTGTTCCGGGCCCTCGCGGCCGGGGCCGGCGCCCTGGGGCGCCGAGGGCAGTGGGGATGCTTCCGGAGCCTCTTGGGGGCCGAGGACGGCCCCGTGCGCGGACAGGGGCCCGGGCGGTCCCAGCCGCCCCCGGGGGAGTTCGAGGACGGACCCTGTGCCACAAGGTCCCGCACGGTGCGGGCCACGGTCGGGGGCCAGCCCCCGAACCCCCGCTCCTCAAACGGCGGAGGGGCTGGATTTCGTGCCTCGGCCCGGTGGGAGGGGCTGGAAGTCGTGGGCCCCAAACTCTGGCAGGGCTGGGTGGGCGCTCCTCAAACGGCGGAGGGGCTGGATTTCGAGCCTTGGCCCGATCGGAGGCGCTGGAACTGAGCCTCGGCCCGAACGGAGGGGCTGGATGAGCGCGCTTCGAACTCCGGGGGCTGGAAGTGGTGCCTCGGCCCTGCCGGCGGGGCCGGCCGGGTGGGCGTGCCCTAAACAGTGCTGTGCCTCAAATCCCGGCGGGGCCGGGTGGGCGTGCCACGAATTCCGACGGCCTGGGAGTGAGGCCCGGTTTGCTCGTCGGTCGTCGGTCGTCGGTCGTCAGTCGTCAGTCGTTGGTGGGGGAGGGCGGAGGAGTTCGGTGAGGAGGCGTACGGCGGCTCTTTTGTGGAGGGGCTCGTTGCCGTTGCCGCACTTCGGGGACTGGATGCAGGAGGGGCAGCCCGCCTCGCACTCGCAGGCGGCGATCGCCTCACGGGTCGCGGTGAGCCACTCGTGGGCCGTGTGGAAGGCCCGCTCGGCGAAGCCCGCCCCGCCGGGGTGGCCGTCGTAGACGAAGACCGTGGGGAGCAGCGTGTCCGGGTGGAGCGGCACCGAGACCCCGCCGATGTCCCAGCGGTCGCAGGTGGCGAAGAGCGGGAGCATCCCGATGGAGGCGTGCTCCGCGGCGTGCAGGGCCCCGGCCAGCTGCTCCGGGTTCACCCGGGCGGCGTCCAGCTGACCCTCGGTGACCGTCCACCACACGGCCCGGGTGCGCAGGGTGCGCGGCGGGAGGTCGAGCCGGGTCTCGCCGAGCACCTCCCCGGTGATCAGCTTGCGGCGCAGGAAGGAGACGACCTGATGGGTGACCTCGACGGAGCCGTAGCAGAGCCTCCCCTCGCCCCAGGGGATCTCGGTGTCGGTCTCCAGGACGGAGACGGAGGTCTGGTCGCGCGCGGTGGTGGAGTACGGCGGCGCCGCCTCCTCCACGAGCGCCGCCGAGTCCTCCAGGTCCAGCCGCCGGACCAGATAGGTGCGGCCCTGATGGAGGTGGACGGCCCCCTCGTGGACGCTGGTGTGCGCGGCGGACTCGTCGACCGTGCCCAGCAGCCGCCCGGTGCCGGCCTCCACGATCTGCACCGGGCGCCCGCCCCCGCCCCGGATGTCGGTGAGGTCGGCGGCCCGCTCCCGCCGGGTCCAGTGCCAGCCGGAGGTCCGCCGGCGCAGCAGCCCCGCGGCCTCCAGCTGGGGCATGAGACCGGGTGCCGCCGGGCCGAACAGCCCCAGACCCTCCTCGGTCAGCGGCAGCTCCGCCGCCGCCGCGCACAGGTGCGGGGCGAGCACATAGGGGTTGTCCGGGTCGAGGACGGTGGACTCCACCGGCTGCCGGAACAGCGCCTCGGGGTGGTGGACGAGGAAGGTGTCCAGCGGATCGTCCCGGGCGACGAGCACCGCCAGGGCGCCCTGGCCGGAGCGCCCGGCCCGGCCCGCCTGCTGCCAGAGCGAGGCCCGTGTCCCGGGGTAGCCGGAGATCAGGACCGCGTCGAGTCCGGCGACGTCCACGCCCAGCTCCAGGGCGGTGGTGGCGGCGAGCCCCAGCAGCTCGCCCGAGTGCAGGGCCCGCTCCAGCGCCCGGCGCTCCTCCGGCAGATATCCGCCCCGGTAGGCGGCCACCCGCCCCGGCAGCGCGCGGTCGACCTCCGCGAGGCGCTCCTTGGCGATCAGGGAGATCAGCTCGGCGCCTCTGCGGGAGCGGACGAAGGCCACCGTGCGCACGCCCTGCACGGTCAGATCGGTGAGGAGGTCGGCGGTCTCGGCGGTGGCGGTGCGGCGCACGGGGGCGCCCTTCTCGCCGTGCAGCTCGGTGAGCGGCGGCTCCCAGAGGGCGAAGACCAGCTCCCCGCGCGGCGAGGCGTCGTCGGAGACCTCCCGTACCGGCAGCCCGGTGAGCCGCCCGGCGGCCACGGACGGTTCCGCCGCGGTGGCGGAGGCCAGCAGGAAGACGGGGTTCGCACCGTAGCGGGCGCATATCCGGCGGAGCCGGCGCAGGACCTGGGCGACATGGGAGCCGAAGACACCCCGGTAGGTGTGGCACTCGTCGACGACGACATAGCGCAGCGCACGCAGAAAGGAGGACCAGCGGGGATGGGAGGGCAGGATGCCCCGGTGCAGCATGTCCGGGTTGGTCAGGACATAGGTGGCGTACTGCCGGACCCACTCCCGCTCCTCGACCGGGGTGTCCCCGTCGTAGACCGCCGGGCGGACCCGGTTGCCCAGCGGCGCGGCGAGCTCCTTCACCGCGCGGCACTGGTCGGCGGCGAGCGCCTTGGTGGGGCCGAGGTACAGGGCGGTCGCGCCGCGCCCGTTCGGCGCGTCGGACCCGTCCAGCAGGGTGCTGAGCACGGGCGCGAGATAGGCGAGCGACTTGCCGGAGGCTGTGCCGGTGGCGATGACGACCGATTCGCCGTCGAGGGCGTGCTCGGCGGCGTCCGCCTGGTGGGTCCAGGGGTGCTCGACACCCGCCAGTCGAATGGCGTTGATCACTTCTGGGCGGATGCGGTCGGGCCAGACGGCATGGCGGCCCGGCCTGGGGGGCAAGTGCTCCGTATGAGTGATGCGCGCGGCCCGGCCCGCCCCCGCGGCGAGCCGGTCCAGGACCGTACCGGGGGCAGGGCGGGTTTCCCCGCTCTCGGCGGGTCGTCTGGGACGGAGTTTCTTGGCCATCGGCACCGAGTGTGTCACTGGTGTGACGGACAATGGTCCCAAGGCGTCGTGCATGGCTGCTGGTAAGTGATTGAATGCCATCGCGGCTGGCGACCGTCCCCCGGCTCCGCCGGGGAGACCTCAGGGGGCGGGCGCTCGATAGCAAGGTGCTGGAGGATCCGTGGACCTGTCCCTGTCGACTCGCAATGTGTCCGGCCCAGTCGGCGACCGTACGGTCGTCGAGGTCGGTGGCGAGATTGATGTTTATACCGCGCCCAAGCTGCGCGAGCAGTTGGTCGAGTTGGTGAACGACGGCAGCTACCACCTGGTCGTCGACATGGAGGGTGTGGACTTCCTCGACTCGACCGGGCTCGGTGTGCTGGTGGGCGGCCTGAAGCGCGTACGCGCGCATGAGGGCTCACTGCGCCTGGTCTGCAACCAGGAGCGCATTCTCAAGATTTTCCGGATCACGGGCCTGACCAAGGTGTTCCCGATCCACACCACGGTAGAGGAAGCCGTCGCGGCCACCGACTGAGACCGGCCGCAGTCGCCGGAGGAAGAGAGGGGCACCGGGCATCCAGCCCGGGCCTCCCCGATGCACGCCCGTACGTCTGCACGCCGTACGTCTGCACGCCCGTACGTCCGAGGGGGATCGCATGGCCACCGTCGAGCTTCGCTTCAGTGCCCAGCCCGAGCACGTCAGGACCGCCAGGTTGGTGGCCGCTGCCGTGGCGCGCCGGGCCGGGGTCGACGAGGCCGTCCTCGACGAGGTCCGGCTCGCGGTGGGCGAGGCATGCAGCCGTGCCGTCGGGCTGCACCGCGGCCATGGGATCACCGCTCCCGTACGGGTGGTTCTGAACGACGAGGACAAGACCTTCGCCATCGAGGTCGGGGACGAGGTCCCCGCTCCGGGGGCCGACGGCCGGCCCGCCTCCGGTTCGCGCGGCGCGGCCGAGGACGAACCGGAGGGCGAGGACGAGATGGGCCTCGCCGTGATCAGAGGTCTTGTCGACGATCTGGAGGTCAGTTCCACCGACGAGGGCGGAGTGATCAGGATGAGCTGGCCGACGACACCGGTCTCCGTGCTCCCCTGACGGCTCCGCCGCCCCGGGGAAGCGCCCCGGTGTTCTCATAGTCTCAAAGTTGCGGAAGAGGCCCTGCTGAGCAGGGCCTCTTTTCTTTTCGGTAGATCGTTTATCGAGATCATCGATCAAGCGTCAATGCTTTCGCCCCATTACCGCTTTCGGGGGCAGTTTCCGGAGCCGATCATTTGCTGAGTAGCAACTGAAGGTCAATTCCATTTACCGCGCACTGTTTTGATCCGGTTCCGCTCCCTACAATCCGTCCACATCTTGAGCTCTGAACGACGTCAAGGAGGACGAATGGCGGGGCTCCTCAGCTCGCAACAAAATGATCACCCCACTTCTCTCGCGGCTGCGGTACTCACGGATGACAATCGGCTGATCGTGATTGTCATCGCCGTGGTGGCCCTGGCGGCGCTGGTCGTGGCCCAGGTGCTGGTGCGCCAGGTGCTGGCCGCCGGCGAGGGCACCGATTCCATGAAGAAGATCGCGGCGGCGGTCCAGGAAGGCGCGAATGCCTATCTGGCCCGACAGTTGCGCACCCTGGGCATCTTCGCTGTCGTGGTCTTCTTCCTGCTGCTGCTTCTCCCGGCCGACGACTGGTCCCAGCGTGCCGGCCGTTCCGTGTTCTTCCTGGTGGGCGCGGTCTTCTCGGCCGCCACCGGATACATCGGGATGCGGCTCGCCGTCCGGGCGAATGTGCGCGTGGCGGCGGCCGCGCGGGAAGCGACACCCGCGGAAGGAGAACCGCAAAAGGATCTGACCGCCGTCGCGCACAAGGCGATGAAGATCGCATTCCGTACGGGCGGTGTCGTCGGGATGTTCACCGTGGGCCTCGGCCTGCTCGGCGCGTCCTGTGTCGTCCTGGTCTACGCGGCCGACGCGCCCAAGGTGCTGGAGGGCTTCGGCCTGGGCGCCGCGCTCATCGCCATGTTCATGAGGGTCGGCGGCGGCATCTTCACCAAGGCCGCCGATGTCGGCGCCGACCTGGTCGGCAAGGTCGAACAGGGCATCCCCGAGGACGACCCGCGCAACGCCGCCACCATCGCCGACAACGTGGGCGACAACGTCGGCGACTGCGCGGGCATGGCCGCCGACCTCTTCGAGTCGTACGCCGTGACGCTGGTCGCGGCCCTCATCCTCGGCAAGGCGGCCTTCGGTGACGCCGGACTCGCCTTCCCGCTGATCGTCCCGGCGATCGGCGTGGTCACCGCGATGATCGGCATCTTCGCGGTCGCCCCGCGGCGCGCCGACCGCAGCGGAATGACCGCCATCAACCGCGGATTCTTCATCTCCGCGCTGATCTCGCTCGTCCTGGTCGCCACGGCGGTCTATCTCTATCTCCCGTCCACCTACGCCGACCTGGAGGGCGTCACCGAGGCCGCCATCAGCGGCCACGCCGGGGACCCGAGGGTCCTCGCCCTGGTCGCCGTCGCCATCGGCATCGTCCTCGCGGCCCTGATCCAGCAGCTCACGGGCTACTTCACCGAGACCAGCCGACGCCCCGTCAAGGACATCGGCAAGTCCTCGCTGACCGGCCCCGCCACCGTCATCCTCGCCGGAATCTCCATCGGCCTGGAGTCCGCCGTCTACACCGCGCTGCTGATCGGTCTCAGCGTGTACGGGGCGTTCCTGCTCGGCGGTACGTCGATCATGCTCGCGCTCTTCGCGGTGGCGCTGGCCGGCACCGGGCTGCTCACCACCGTCGGTGTCATCGTCGCCATGGACACCTTCGGACCCGTCTCCGACAACGCGCAGGGCATCGCCGAGATGTCCGGCGACGTCCAGGGCGCGGGCGCCCAGGTCCTCACCGACCTGGACGCCGTCGGCAACACCACCAAGGCCATCACCAAGGGCATCGCCATCGCCACCGCCGTCCTGGCGGCAGCCGCGCTCTTCGGCTCGTACCGCGACGCGATCGCGAGCGCCGCCGCCGACGTCGGCGAGAAGGTCGGCGACGGCGCGCCCATGAACCTGGTCATGGACATCTCCCAGCCCAACAACCTCGTCGGCCTGATCCTCGGCGCGGCGGTCGTCTTCCTCTTCTCGGGGCTGGCGATCAACGCGGTCTCCCGCTCGGCGGGGGCCGTGGTCTACGAGGTGCGGCGGCAGTTCCGCGAGCACCCCGGGATCATGGACTACACCGAGAAGCCCGAGTACGGGCGGGTGGTGGACATCTGCACCAAGGACGCGCTGCGGGAACTCGCCACCCCGGGCCTGCTCGCGGTGCTGACCCCGATCGCGGTCGGGTTCTCCCTCGGCGTCGGGGCGCTCGGCGCGTTCCTGGCCGGCGCGATCGGCACCGGCACCCTGATGGCCGTCTTCCTCGCCAACTCCGGCGGAGCCTGGGACAACGCCAAGAAACTCGTCGAGGACGGCCACCACGGCGGCAAGGGCAGCGAGGCCCACGCCGCGACCGTCATCGGCGACACCGTGGGCGACCCGTTCAAGGACACGGCGGGCCCCGCCATCAACCCGCTGCTCAAGGTGATGAACCTGGTGGCGCTGCTGATCGCCCCCGCGGTGATCCAGTTCAGCTATGGGGACGACGCCAGCGCCGGGGTACGGGCGGTGGTGGCCGTGCTCTCCATCGCGATCATCGTCGGATCGGTGTACATCTCCAAGCGCCGGGGCATCGCCGTCGGCGACGACGAGCCCAGCGTCGTCGAGCAGGGCGCCAAGTCCCCCGACCCCGCGGTGGTGTCATAACACCGGACCCGTCATCGGAAGGACCCGGGAACGGGCGGGCGGCGCGTGGTGACGCGCCGCCCGCCCGTGGTGTCCGCCCGTGGTGTCCACCCGCCCGCCGGACCGTTCCCGTGAGCCTTCTCTCCCTTGGTGCAAATGGCTTCAAATCCGATGAACCGGGTGGACGGCATGGGGCCGGTGCCCGGCTGACGTGTATGTTCCGGGCCGAGGAGCCTTGGAAGGGACCCATCCGGTGAAGAAGAAGCTTGCGGTCGCACTCTCCGGCGGTGCGGTACTGGTGCTCGCGCTGTCGGGATGCAGCGGCGACGAGGACACATTCACGGTCGACGACTGGGCCAAGAAGTACTGCGACGCCGCCAAGCCGCAGATCAAGAAGGAGGCGGACGCGGAGCAGCTCATCCGCGCGACCGCCTCGGACGGCAAGCCCGGGGACATCCAGACCGCCGACTCCAAGGCATTCCAGGACCTCTCGGACGTCTACAAGGGCTACGCGGCCGCCTTCAGATCGGCCGGCACCACTCCGGCCGAGGGCGGCGAGCAGCTCGTGAAGAACGCCGCCGCCGAGTACGACGCCAACGCCGCCTCGTACCTCGACCTGAAGAAGCAGGTCGACGAGTTGGACGTGGACGACCAGCAGAAGTTCGCGGACGGGCTCCAGCCCGTCGCCGACGGACTCGCGAAGATCGAGCAGAACAAGAACGCGCGGGAGAAGCTCCTGGCGAGCGAGACCGGCAAGGCGATGCTCAAGCAGCCGGGCTGCAAGCCCGTCGCCCAGGGCGCCGCAGCCGCCGACGCGCCCTCCTGAGCCGCCGCCCGGTGCCACGGCGCGGCGGACGCCCGTGGCGGCGGACGGATTGTCAGTGGCGGCGGGGAGAATGGTCCGTGTGAGTACGACCAGCACGGCCCCCGGCCTCCCCTCGCCCACCCACGCCCCCCGGCTGCGTGAGGCGCTGCTCGCCGGCGCCTTCACCGCCGACGGGCTGCTCGACCTGCTCGGCGCCTCCGCGTACGCGGCGCTCGCCCGCAGCGAGACCGTCCCCGCCCTGCGCGCCACCCGGGGCGACACCGTCCTCGACACCCTCGTCCGGCTCTTCCTGCTCCAGCGCCCCGTGGCGGCCGAGCGGGCCCGCGCCGCCCTGCCGCTCCAGGAGTGCCTGGACGACGGCTGGATCGTGCGGGACGGCGCCGGGGTCCGCGCCACCGTGGACATACGGCCGTACGGAGGACCCGGGGGCGAGGACTGGTTCATCGTCTCCGACCTCGGCTGCGCGGTCGGCGGCGCGGGCGGGGCCGACGGCCAGGACGAGCGGGTCGTGCTCGGTGTCGGCGGCGCGTCCACCACGCTCGCCGGCATCACCGTGCGCACGCCGGTGGCCTCCGCGCTCGACCTCGGCACCGGCTCCGGTCTCCAGGCGCTCCACGCCTCCCGGCACGCCACCCGGGTCACCGCGACCGACCTCAACCCGCGCGCGCTCCACTTCACCCGTCTCACCCTCGCGCTCTCCGGCGCCCCCGAGGCCGAGCTGAGCGAGGGCTCGCTCTTCGAGCCGGTCGGATCGCGCCGCTTCGACCTGATCGTCTCCAACCCGCCGTTCGTGATCTCCCCGGGCCCCCGGCTGACCTACCGGGACGGCGGGATGGCCGGCGACGACCTCTGCCGCACACTCGTCTCCCAGGCCGGCGCCCGGCTGAACGACGGGGGCCACGCCCACTTCCTCGCCAACTGGCAGCACGTCGAGGGCGAGGAGTGGCAGGAGCGGCTGCGCTCCTGGGTGCCGCCCGGCTGCGACGCCTGGATCGTCCAGCGCGAGGTCCAGGACATCACGCAGTACGCGGAGCTGTGGCTGCGCGACAGCGGCGACCACCACGGCGACCCCGAGCGGTACCGGCGGCGGTACGAGGAGTGGCTCGACGCCTTCGAGGCGAGCGGCACCAGGGCCGTCGGCTTCGGCTGGATCACCCTGCGCAGAACGGCGGCGGAGCGTCCCTCGATCGTCGTCGAGGAGTGGCCGCACCCCGTGGAGCAGCCGCTCGGCGCCGCGGTGCTCGCCCACTTCGACCGCCAGGACTATCTCCGCACCCACGACGACGCGGCGCTCCTCGCCGACCACTTCACCCTCGCCCCCGAGGTGGTGCAGGAGCAGGTCGGCCTGCCGGGCGAGGAGCACCCCGAGCATGTGGTGCTCCGGCAGAACCGGGGCATGCGCCGGGCCACGGAGGTCGACACCGTGGGCGCCGGCTTCGCCGGGGCGTGCGACGGCACGCTGAGCGCCGGGCGCATTCTCGACGCCATCGCCCAGTTGATCGAGGAGGACCCGGTGCTGCTGCGGGACCGCACCCCGCGGGCGCTCCGGCTGCTGGTGGAGGAGGGGTTCCTGGAACCGGTCCGCACTCCCTAGCCCCCGGCCTCCGGGGCGGGATTCCCGCCGCTTCACGGGGGCAGATCGGCCAATGTTCGGTTTGCGGCCGGTGCGCCCCGCCCCCGCCCGGGTGAACCCACGCGTCGTTCACCCCGATGTCGCGCCCCCGACGCCCAGAGGTGCCAGCCTCGGCCCCGGGGTCGGTCCCCAACCATCCGGGCGTGGGAATCAGGACGGGGTACGGGCATGGAGAGTGGTCCAGCGATCTTCGCGGGAGCGGCGTTCACGCTGTTCGGGGCCGGGCTGCTGCTGTGGACGGCGGTACGGGTCGCCCAGCGCGCGCCCGTGGCCCACGGGGTGGCGGCGGGCCGCGCCGCCGCCTTCACCGGCGGCGCCGGCGTGGTGGCTCTCGCCCTCGGGGTGTGGTGCTTCGGACGGCTCTGAGAAGCGCCGGAGGAAGCGCCCCGCACACTGTCGTGCCGGTCCGGGCGGCAGGAATGCCCGGAGTCGGGTTACCGTTCGAGTGGCCGTTGCGGGCTTTTGCCGTTTGACACAGGGGCGGGTTGTACCGTCACACTCCGCAGCGGCAGGAGCACCACGCACCAGCACCACGCAGCAGCACCGCAGCGCCACAGCAGCGCGCCACCCAGCGCAGACCGCTGTGTCCGCCCACCGAGCGCCGACCCGGAGAGAAGAGCGAAGTTGTCCCCGACCAGCGAGACCGCACAGGGCGGCCGACGCCTCGTGATCGTCGAGTCGCCCGCCAAGGCGAAGACGATCAAGGGTTACCTCGGCCCCGGCTATGTCGTCGAGGCGAGCGTCGGGCACATCCGCGACCTCCCGAACGGCGCGGCCGAAGTTCCCGAGAAGTACACCGGTGAGGTCCGCCGCCTCGGTGTCGACGTCGACCACGACTTCCAGCCGGTCTATGTCGTCAACGCCGACAAGAAGGCTCAGGTCCGGAAGCTCAAGGAGCAGCTCGCCGAATCCGACGAGCTCTACCTCGCCACCGATGAGGACCGCGAGGGCGAGGCCATCGCCTGGCACCTCCTCGAAGTCCTCAAGCCCAAGGTCCCCGTCCACCGGATGGTCTTCCACGAGATCACCAAGGACGCGATCCGCGATGCCGTCGCCAACCCGCGCGAGCTGAACCAGCGCATGGTCGACGCCCAGGAGACCCGCCGCATCCTCGACCGCCTCTACGGCTACGAGGTGTCGCCGGTCCTGTGGAAGAAGGTCATGCCCCGGCTCTCGGCCGGCCGGGTCCAGTCCGTCGCCACCCGTCTGGTCGTCGAGCGGGAGCGGGAGCGCCGGGCGTTCTCCTCCGCCGAGTACTGGGATCTGACCGGCACCTTCTCCACCGGCCGCGCCGGGGACGCCTCCGACCCCTCCTCGCTGCTCGCCCGGCTGAACACCGTCGACGGACAGCGTGTCGCCCAGGGCCGCGACTTCGGCTCCGACGGCCTGCTCAAGCCCGGCCAGACCCGGGTGCTCCACCTGGACGAGGCCGCCGCCCGCGCCCTGGCCGCCGCGCTGGAGAACGTCTCGTTCGCGGTGCGCTCGGTCGAGTCGAAGCCGTACCGCCGCTCCCCGTACGCCCCGTTCCGTACGACGACGCTCCAGCAGGAGGCCTCCCGCAAGCTGGGCTTCGGGGCCAAGGCGACCATGCAGGTGGCGCAGAAGCTGTACGAGAACGGCTTCATCACCTATATGCGTACGGACTCCACCACGCTCTCGGAGACCGCCGTCGCGGCGGCCCGTGCGCAGGTCACCCAGTTGTACGGGGCGAACTACCTGCCCGAGAAGCCGCGGGTGTACGCCGGGAAGGTCAAGAACGCGCAGGAGGCGCACGAGGCGATCCGGCCCTCGGGCGACCGTTTCCGCACCCCCGCCGAGACCGGTCTCAGCGGTGACCAGTTCAAGCTCTACGAGCTGATCTGGAAGCGGACCGTCGCCTCCCAGATGAAGGACGCCACCGGGAACTCGGTCACCGTCCGCATCGGCGGCACGGCCGCCGACGGCCGGGACGTGGAGTTCACCGCCTCCGGCAAGACCATCACCTTCCACGGCTTCATGAAGGCGTACGTCGAGGGCGCCGACGACCCCAACGCCGAGCTGGACGACCGCGAGCGCAGGCTCCCGCAGGTCGCCGAGGGGGACGCGCTCGCCGCCGAGGAGATCTCGGTCGACGGCCACGCCACCAAGCCGCCCGCCCGCTACACCGAGGCGTCCCTGGTCAAGGAGCTGGAGGAGCGCGAGATCGGCCGCCCCTCCACGTACGCCTCGATCATCGGCACCATCCTCGACCGCGGGTACGTCTTCAAGAAGGGGACGGCGCTCGTGCCGTCGTTCCTGAGCTTCGCCGTGGTCAATCTGCTGGAGAAGCACTTCGGCCGGCTGGTGGACTACGACTTCACCGCCAAGATGGAGGACGACCTCGACTGCATCGCCCGGGGCGAGGCCCAGGCGGTGCCGTGGCTGCGGCGCTTCTACTTCGGCGAGGGCGAGGACCGGGGGGCCGCCTCCGGCGCGGGCAATGGCGACGGCGACCACCTCGGCGGTCTGAAGGCGCTGGTCACCGACCTCGGGGCCATCGACGCCCGGGAGATCTCCAGCTTCCCCGTCGGCGACGGGATCGTGCTGCGCGTCGGCCGGTACGGCCCGTACATCGAGCGCGGCGAGAAGGACACCGAGGGCCACCAGCGCGCCGATGTGCCGGAGGACCTGGCGCCCGACGAGCTGACCGTGGCGTACGCGGAGGAGCTGCTGGCCAAGCCGAGCGGCGACTTCGCGCTGGGCACCGACCCGGTCTCCGGGAACGAGATCGTGGCGAAGGACGGCCGGTACGGCCCCTATGTCACCGAGATCCTCCCCGAGGGCACCCCGAAGACGGGGAAGAACGCGGTCAAGCCGCGGACGGCCTCCCTCTTCAAGTCGATGACCCTGGACACGGTCACCCTGGACGACGCGCTGAAGCTGATGTCCCTGCCGAGGGTCGTCGGCGCCGACGCCGAGGGTGTGGAGATCACCGCGCAGAACGGCCGGTACGGCCCGTACCTGAAGAAGGGCACGGACTCGCGCTCGCTGGAGAGCGAGGACCAGCTCTTCACCATCACGCTGGAGCAGGCGCTCGCGATCTACGCCCAGCCCAAGCAGCGCGGCCGGGCCGCCGCCAAGCCGCCGCTGAAGGAGCTGGGCACCGATCCGGTGAGCGACCGTCCCGTGGTCGTCAAGGACGGCCGCTTCGGTCCGTATGTCACCGACGGCGAGACCAACGCGACCCTGCGGACCGGCGACAGCGTGGAGGAGATCACTCCGGAGCGCGGCTATGAGCTGCTCGCGGAGAAGCGGGCGAAGGGCCCCGCCAAGAAGACGGCGAAGAAGGCTCCCGCGAAGAAGGCGACGGCGGCGAAGAAGACCGCCGCGAAGAAGACGACCGCCTCGGCGGCGAAGAAGACGGCCGCGAAGAAGGCTCCGGCGAAGAAGACGGCGTCCTCGGCGAAGGCGTCCGAGGCGTAGGGGCCCCGGGCCCGGGGGCCCGAGGCCCTCGGGGGCTCCGCACCCCCGGGCCCCCGGAGCGCGCGCCCGGACCGGGCGCGCGCCGGGTCTGGGTCTGGGTCTGGGCCTGGGCCTCAAGGGTGGGTGTCCGGTCCGGGGGCTGTGGTCTGCGGGCTCGGCCGCTCGCGCGGGTGCGACGCGGGGCGC
>NZ_JBSFER010000013.1:0-126484 GCF_053594535.1 Streptomyces sp. NPDC001889 | reverse complement strand
GCGCTGGGGTTCGCGTGTCGGGTGTCCCGGAGGTCCGGGCCCGGTGGTCTGCGGGGCCGGGGTGGGTGTTCTGTTCGGTGTGGACGGTGGTGGTCTCCTGGGTCCGGACCCGGCGTGCTCTGTGGGTCCCGGTCGTGGTGGTCGGTCCGCCGGGTTCGGTCCGTTCGTCCGGGTGCGACGCGGGGCGCTGGGGTTCGCGTGTCGGGTGTCCCGGAGGTCCGGGCCCGGTGGTCTGCGGGGCCGGGGTGGGTGTTCTGTTCGGTGTGGACGGTGGTGGTCTCCCGGGTCCGGACCCGGGAGCTCTGTGGGTCCCGGTCGTGGTGGTCGGTCCGTCGGGTCCGGTCCGTTCGTCCGGGTGCGACGCCGGGCGCTGGGGTTCGCGCGTCGGACAGCCCGGTCCGGGGCTCGGGGCCGCCGGGGCGGTACCGGCGTCCCGCTGCCCGCCCAGGCACGTCCTTCCGGGCAGAATGCCGGGAATCCGCCGAAAACCCGAAACTCCGCGAACCTCCCGACCCGCAGACCCCCCTCACCCGCCGTCCGGCACCCCGCACACCGCGTCGCGACCCCCGCCGGCGCCCCGCCCCGCCCCCCGATCTCGAACGTCCGTATGTTCGGGCGGGCCCCGCAGGCAGCGGTGTGCTCCGGATAGGCTGGGCGGATGACGCGATCCGAGCAGCCAGCCGAGCCGCAGGCGGCCGTGAGCCCCGTCTCCGAGACCGCACACGGCCCCGACGCCCCCGATGTCCCCGACGCACTCGCCGCGGACTCCCGTGAGCGGGCGCTGCGCGCGCTGCTGCGCCTCCCCTCGCTCAGAAGGCTCTGGAACGCCCAGGCCGTCGGCGCTGTCGGCGACGCCGTCGCCGTCCTCGTCCTGCTGCTGCTGACCCTTCAGGCCGCCGTCTCGGAGGGCACCTTCGGCGCCGGCTACCGCGGCGCCGCCTTCTCGGTGGCCGCCGTCCTCGGCGCACGCGTCCTCGCCACGGTCCTCTTCGGAGCCGTACTCCTCGGTCCGCTCACCACCCTCACCTCAGCCAAGGGCCCGTTCGACCGCCGCTGGACCATGATCGGCGCGGACGGTCTGCGGCTGGCGCTGCTCGTCGTCGCCCCCCTGTGGCTGGATTGGACCCCCGGCGCGGCCCCCCTGATCCTGCTGGCGACCGTCTTCGCCACCGGCGCCGCCGAGCGGTTCTGGACGGTCGCCCGCGAGGGCGCCGCCCCCGCGCTGCTGCCCGCCCCGCCGCTGGAGGGCGCGGCGGTGCGCCCGCTGCCGGACCATCTGGACGCCCTGCGCCGGCTCTGGCTGCGCACTGCGTTCGCCGCCGTCCCCGCCGGTGCCGCCGCCCTGCTCGTCGCCACGCTCATCGGCAATCTCCTCGGCGCCGGCATCGAGTGGTTCTCCCTGCACCAGGCGGCCCTCGGCTCCTATGTCGCGGCCGGCCTCTTCGCGGCCTCCGTCTCGGTGCTCGCCTTCATCCAGCTGCCCGGCTCGCCGACCCCCCGGCCCCGCTCGCCGCTGGAGGGGCTGCGCCGCCCGTCCGCCCCGAGCGGCTCCGCCGACAAGGGCCGCACCGGCGCCCTGCCGCTGTTCCTGCTGGCCTGCGCGGCCGTCGCGGGCGCCGTCGCGGCGGCCGTCGCCGTCTCCGTACTGCACGCCGGGGACCTCGGCGGCGGACCCGTCACCTTCGCGCTGCTGGTCCTCGCCCTGACCGGCGGTACGGCGCTCGGCATCCGCGCCGCCGAATCCGTCCTGCCCACCCTGTCGCGCCGCCGGCTGCTGGCCCTCGCGGTCGCCGTCACCGGTGTCGCGCTGCTGGCCATGGGACTGGTCCCGGACACCGCGACCGTCCTCTTCATCGCCCTGCTCGCCGGAGTGTCGGCGGGTGTCGCCGCCGGCATCGGGCACGCCCTCGTCGACCAGGAGTCCGAGGCCCCCCGGCGGGCCCGGATGACCGATCACCTCCAGGCGGTCGTCCGCGTCGCCATCGCGCTCGGCGCGCTCGCCGCCCCGCTGCTGGCCGCGGCGATCGGCCCGCACCGCCTCACCGCCGGGGACCTCGTCTTCACCCATGGCGGCGCTGCCTTCGCGCTGATGCTGGCGGGCGCGCTGCTGCTGCCGGTCGCCGCGATCATCCTCGCCAGGACCGACGACCGCGCGGGCGTCCCCCTGCGCCGCGATCTGGGCGACGCGCTGCGCCGGGGCGCGGACCCGTCCCAGACCACCGCCCCCACCGGGTTCTTCATCGCCCTGGAGGGCGGCGACGGAGCGGGGAAGTCCACCCAGGTCGACGCGCTCGCCGAGTGGATTCGCAACAAGGGCCACGAGGTCGTCGTCACCCGCGAGCCGGGCGCCACCCCGGTCGGGAAGCGGCTGCGGTCGATCCTGCTCGATGTGTCGTCGGCCGGGCTCTCCAACCGCGCCGAGGCGCTGCTGTACGCGGCGGACCGCGCCGAGCACGTCGGCTCGGTGGTCCGGCCCGCGCTGGAGCGCGGCGCCGTGGTGATCACCGACCGGTACATCGACTCCTCGGTCGCCTACCAGGGCGCCGGACGGGATCTGTCGCCGACGGAGATCGCCCGGATCTCGCGCTGGGCCACGGACGGCCTCGTACCGCATCTGACCGTCCTGCTCGATGTCTCCCCGGAGACCGCGCGGGAGCGCTTCACGGAGGCGCCCGACCGGCTGGAGTCGGAGCCCGCGGAGTTCCACCAGCGGGTGCGCTCGGGCTTTCTGACGCTGGCGGCGAGCGACCCGGCGCGCTATCTGGTGGTGGACGCCGGGCAGGAGCCGGAGGCCGTCACCACGGTGGTGCGCCACCGTCTCGACCGGATACTGCCGCTCTCGGCGGCCGAGGTGGAGGCGCGGGCGGAGGCCCGCCGCAAGGCGGAGGAGGAGATCAGGCGCAAGGCCGAGGAGGAGGCCGCGCGCAAGGCGGAGGAGGAGCGCCTGGAGCGCGAGCGCCAGGAGCAGCTGACCAAGCTCCGCGCCGAGGAGGAGGCCCGCCGCAAGGCCGAGGAGGAGGCCGCGCGGCAGCGCGAGGCCGAACGGCTGGCGGAGGAGGCCCGGCAGCGCGCCGAGGAGGCCCGCAGGCTCGCCGACGAGGAGCGCCGCAAGCGCGAGGCGGAGGAGAAGGCGCGCCGCGACGAGCAGGAGCGGCTGCGCAGGCTGGCCGAGGAACAGGCCAGGCTCCGGGCGGAGGCGGAGGAGCGCCGTCTGGAGAAGCAGCGCAAGGCGGAGGAGGCCCTGCTGCGGGCCGAGGAGGCGCGCCGCGCGGCGGCCGAGGAGGAGGCCAGGCGCGCCGCCGAGCGGGCGGCGGCCGAGGCGGCTGAGGAGGAGGCCAGGCGCGCCGCCGAGCGGGCGGCGGCCGAGGTCTCGTCCCATGAGGTGACCGTGCCGACCCCGGTGGTCCGCCCGGGGGACCCCTCGCCCAACGAGGTGACGGTCCCCACGCCGGTGGTCCGCCCGGACGACGACACCCAGCAGGTGCCGAGGGTGGTTCCGGAGCGGGACCACCGGACCTCCTCGCCGTCGGAGGAGACGGCGGTTCTGCCGCCGGTGCGCGATCCGCGTGAGACGAGTGAGCGGCGTGAGTCGCATGAGTCGCGTGCGCCGCGTGAGCCCCGCGCTCCGCGTGACGGGCGTGATACCCGGGGCGGCCGGGACAACCGCGACGACAACCGCGGCGACCGCGGCGACCGCGACAACCGCGGCGACCGCGACGCGCGGGCTTCGGACGAGACGGCCGTACTGCCGCAGTTCCGCGACCCGCGCGCGGCCGACGAGACGGCCGTACTGCCCCCCGTACGGGACGACCGTCCGGCGGACCGGGTGCCTCCGGGCTTCTTCCGCGACGAGCGGGACACCGGCCAGGACGACCGCGGCGGCCACGGCGCCGGTCACGGAGGCCGCGGCGACCGTGCCGGGCGCGGCGGACCCGACGGCTCGGACGCCCGTACGCGGGAGCTTCCGCAGATCGACCCGGACACGGGCCGTCCGAAGCGGCGCTCGGACTGGGCGGAGGAGACCCCGCTCGACGACCTCCCGACCCTCGCCGACGAGCTGCTGGGCCGCCGCGACGACGAGAAGGGCGGCCGGGGCCGGCGCTGATCCCGTGGACCGTTGTGGACCGGGTGGACCGGGTGGACCGGGTGGACCGGGTGGACCGGGTGGACGGGCCAGGGCGCCCCGCGCGGCGGTCCCGCCGGCGCCCCGCGCGACGGCGGACGCCCGTCGCCGGGGCGCCGGTGCTCCACTGTCAGACCCCTGCCCCACAATGGGAGACCACGGACAGGGGCGGTATGAGCGGCAGCACGCAAGGCAGGGGTGACGGCGGATGACCGTGTGGGACGACCTCGTGGGTCAGGAGCGGGTGCAGACGCAGCTCAGCGCCGCCGCGCGGGATGCCGATGCCCTCGTCACCGCCGTGGCGGACGGCGAGCAGTCGCCCGACGCCTCCAAGATGACGCACGCCTGGCTGTTCACCGGCCCCCCCGGCTCCGGCCGGGCCACCGCCGCCCGCGCGTTCGCCGCCGCCCTCCAGTGCGTCAGCCCCGACCGGGCGCTCGGCGGCATCCCCGGCTGCGGATTCTGCGACGGCTGCCACACCGCCCTCATCGGCACCCACGCCGATGTCCAGATCATCCGCACCGACCTGCTCTCCATCGGTGTCAAGGAGACCCGCGACCTGGTCCGCCGCGCCCAGCTCTCCCCGGCGGTCGGCCGCTGGCAGGTGATCATCATGGAGGACGCCGACCGGCTCACCGAGGGCGCGGGCAATGTCCTGCTGAAGGCGGTCGAGGAGCCCGCGCCGCGCACGGTCTGGCTGCTCTGCGCGCCCTCGCTGGAGGATGTGCTGCCGACGATCCGCTCCCGCTGCCGCCATCTGACCCTGCGCACGCCCCCGGTCGCGGCGGTCGCCGATGTGCTGATCCGGCGGGACGGCATCGAGCCCGAGGCCGCCGCCGCCGCCGCGCGGGCGACCCAGGGGCACATCGACCGGGCGCGCCGGCTCGCCACCGACGAGCGGGCCCGGGCCCGCCGGGCCACCGTGCTCAAGCTGCCGCTGCGGATCGACGACATCGGCGGCTGCCTCAAGGCCGCCCAGGAGCTGATCGACGCCGCCGCCGAGGACTCCCGGCAGGCCGCCGAGGAGACCGACGTCAAGGAGACCGAGGAGCTGAAGGCGGCGCTCGGCGCGTCGCAGGGCGGCCGGATGCCGCGCGGCACCGCCGGGGCGATGAAGGAGCTGGAGGACCGGCAGAAGCGCCGCAAGACCCGTACCCAGCGCGACAGTCTCGATCTCGCGCTCAGCGATCTGACCGGTTTCTACCGCGATGTCCTGGCGATCCAGCTCGGCTCCGGGATCGCCATCGCCAACGAGGACGTACGGGACGCCCTCGACCGGATCGCCCGCTCCTCGACGCCGGAGCGCACCCTGCGCCGGATAGAGGCCGTGGTGGCCTGCCGGGAGGTGCTGGAGGCGAATGTGGCTCCGCTCCTCGCGGTGGAGGCGATGACGGTCGCCCTGCGGGCGGGCTGACCCTCCGTCCTCCCGGGGCCGTCAGGGTCAACACTCCGGTTCACCCATCCGTGCAAGGAGGGGCATTCTCCGCGCATCGTCCCCTACTCTCCGGGAATGGACCCAAGGCGTACGTTCCGCAGTTCCGTCCTCGCGGTGGCCGCAGCAGCCCTGCTGGCCTCCGGCTGTACGGGAGGGAGCTCATCGTCCAGAGCCTCGGCGTCCACCTCCGGCGGCGCCGGGTCCGGCACCGCGCCCGCCGCCGAACCGAGCGCGGCCCTGCGGCCGTACTACCGGCAGAAGCTGGAGTGGCGCGAGTGCGGCGCCTCCGACTTCCAGTGCGCCTCGCTGAAGGTCCCGCTCGACTACGGGGACCCCGGTGGCGAATCGATCAAGCTGGCCGTCGCCCGCAAGAGGGCGACCGGCCCCGGGAAGCGGCTCGGTTCGCTCCAGGTCAACCCGGGCGGCCCGGGCGGCTCGGCCGTCGGCTACCTCCAGATGTACGCGGGCATCGGCTACCCCGCCCCGGTCCGCGCCCGCTACGACATGGTCGCCGTCGACCCGCGCGGGGTGGCCCGCAGCGAGCCGGTGGAGTGTCTCAGCGGGAAGGAGATGGACGCGTACACCCAGACCGACCAGACCCCCGACGACGCCGCCGAGACCGGCCGTCTCACCGCCTCGTTCAAGGGCTTCGCCCAGGGCTGCGAGAAGCGCTCCGGCACCGTCCTGCCGCATGTCTCCACGGTGGAGGCGGCCCGGGACATGGATGTGCTGCGCGAGGTGCTGGGGGACCGGAAGCTGGCCTATGTGGGGGCCTCGTACGGCACCTTCCTCGGCGCGACCTACGCCGAGCTGTTCCCCGGCCGCACCGGCCGGCTGGTCCTCGACGGCGCGCTGGACCCCTCCCTCCCCGCCCGCCAGGTCAACCGCGACCAGACGGCCGGCTTCGAGACCGCCTTCCAGTCCTTCGCGGCCGACTGCGTGGAGCAGCCCGAGTGCCCGCTCGGCACCGTCTCGGCGCGGGACGCCTCCACCCGGCTCAAGGACTTCTTCGCCGAACTGGACGCCCGGCCCGTCCCCACGGGGGAGAGCAGGGAGCTGGGCGAGGCGCTGGCGACGACGGGCGTTCTGACCGCGATGTACGACGAGGGCGCGTGGCCGCAGCTCCGCGAGGCCCTGACCAGCGCGATGAAGGGCGACGGCGCGCCCCTGCTGTCGCTGGCGGACAGCTACTACGAGCGGGACGGCGACGGCTCCTACTCCAATCTGATGTACGCGAACGCGGCCGTGAACTGCCTGGACCTGCCGCCCGCCTTCACCGGTCCGAAGGATGTGGAGGCCGCGGTCCGCACGTTCGAGAGGGCCTCCCCGGTCTTCGGCCGCGGCTTCGCGTGGGCGGCGCTGAACTGCGCGTACTGGCCGGTGCCCGCCACCGGGAAGCCGCACCGCATCGAGGCGGAGGGCGCGGCCCCGATCCTGGTCGTGGGCACGACCCGCGACCCCGCGACCCCGTACACCTGGGCGCGCGGGCTGGCCGGACAGCTCTCCTCGGGGACGCTGCTGACCTACGACGGCGACGGCCACACGGCGTACGGCAGGGGGAGCGACTGCGTCGACACGGCGATCAACGCCTACCTCCTGGAGGGCACGGTCCCGGCCGACGGGAAGCGCTGCCGCTGAGCCTCAGTGCCCCGCGGTGGCGTGCAGACCGCGCGGTACGAGCCACACCACCAGCAGGGTGACGGCGCCGACGATCCCGACCGACACGAAGGCGGTGGTGGTCAGCGCGCTGTCGAACGCCGCCCGCCCGGCGGCCAGCACCGCCTCGCCCGCTCCGCCGCCCTCACGGGTCGCCAGCTCGTACGCGCCCCCGATCGACTCGCGCGCCTGGGTCGGCTGCCCGGCCATATGACGCGCGTACACCGCGCCGTGGATCGACCCCAGCAGCGCCACTCCGAGACCGACGCCCAGCTCGTAGTTGGTCTCGGAGACGGCCCCGGCCTGTCCGGCGCGCTCGGCGGGGACGGTGGAGACCAGCACCGACGAGGCGGTGGTGATCGCCATCCCGTCGCCGAGGCCGAGCAGCACGAGAACGGCGGCGACATAGCCGTACGTCGTCGGCTCGGGCGACAGCGCGAGCACCAGGAACCCGGCGACCACCCCGCTCAGCCCCAGCGCCATGATCGATCTGACCCCGATCCGCTCCATCACCCAGGGCGCGAGCAGCGCTCCGACGAGCATGGCGAGCGCGGCGGGCAGGGTGCGCAGGCCGGCCTGGGAGGGGGAGTACCCGTGGACGTACTGGAGCCAGAGCGAGACCAGGAAGAGCGCGGCGCCGATCGCGAGCATCGCCATCAGGATGACGAGCGCGGCGGCGGTGAAGGTGCGGTTCCTGAAGAGCCGCACATCGAGGAGCGGATCGCGCAGGGTGAGCTGCCGTCGTGCGAAGAGCGCGAGCACCAGCACCCCGGCGGCCAGTACCGCCAGGTCCAGGGGGGCCGGGCTGCCCTTGGCGACGTGTTTGATGCCCCAGGCCAGTGCCACGATCCCGACGACGGAGAGCACCGAGCCGAGATAGTCGAGCGGCCCGTGCCCGGCGTCCTTGAACTCCGGCAGCAGCCAGACCCCCGCGATGATGGTCACCACGACCACGGGCACATTGATCCAGAACGCGGCGGCCCACCCGTACTCCTCCACGAGCACCCCGCCGACCAGCGGCCCCACGGCCGCCCCGGCCCCGGCCACCGCCGCCCAGATCCCGATCGCGAGGGCCCGCTCCCGCGCGTCGGTGAAGACATTCCGGATCAGCGAGAGCGTCGACGGCATGACCATCGCCCCTCCGATCCCGAGCAGCACCCGCCCGCCGATCAGCTGCCCCGTGCTCCCCGCCGTCGCGGCGACGACCGAGGCGATCCCGAAGATCACGATCCCGGTGATGAAGAGCAGCTTGCGCCCGTAGCGGTCGCCCACGGCGCCCGTGGTGACGAGCAGCCCGCCGAGGACGAGCCCGTAGATGTCGATGATCCACAGCTGGGCGATGGCGCTCGGCCGCAGATCGTCGATGAGGGACGGCAGCGCGACATTGAGGATGGTCGCGTCCATCGCCACCAGCAGCAGACTGGAACACAGCACCGCGAGCACCCCCCACCGCCCGGGTCCGGGGCGCTCTTCCGCGGCGCGGCCTGGGGGGTTCACGGCTCCGGCCACGGCCTTGCCCTCCGGGATGAAAGTGGCGATATGGGTGTATATATTCTCCGAGGTCAGTATTGAGGGATGCCCCCCGCACCGCGCAACTCGACAGCCTCCCCCGGTCCCCGCCGGTGGTTCGGGGCACCCTGATCAACCCTGTAGACTTGGCGCCGCTGCTGATGCGAACGTGTCCTCGAAAGGGCCGGTGCATCCCAGCTTGCCGCCTTAGCTCAGTTGGCCAGAGCAACGCACTCGTAATGCGTAGGTCTCGGGTTCGAATCCCGAAGGCGGCTCTGAAGGACCCCAGGACTCACTCGCCGTGACCTGGGGTTTTTCGCTTTTCCGGACCGGCCGGACCGGAACTCGATGATCTCCGCGCCTCCCTGCGTGCCCATTGCGTGCCCATCCTGTTCGGCCTCGGCGTTCCGCCCGGCGAGGCGGTCGAGGGCCATCTGCGCGACCTGCTCGACGGTGTGGCCCTCCTGTTCGGCCGCCTCGACGAGCTGCGCGAGCAGGTGCTCGATGCCCAACTGCGCGACCTGCTCGACGCGAGGATCGACGACCGCCTCGACGGGTTCCTGACCGGCGCGGCGGGCCGTGCCGCGCGGCACCAGAGCGGCCGTTGCCTCGGCGGCGTCGCGCGCGGCCTTGGGCATGACCGGCTGATAGATGTCCCGGGTGATGCGGCTGTCGCTGTGACCGAGGGTCTCGGACACGATCTTGACGTCCACGCCGGCGGCCAGCATGAGTGAGGCAGCGACGTGCCGCAGGTCGTGCAGCCGGATCGGCGGCAGGCCGGACAGCTCGACGAGCCGCTCGAACTGATCGGTCAGCCACCCCGGGTGAATCCACTCGCCGTTCTCCTGAGTGAACATCCGGCCGGTGTCCTGCCACGCCTCGCCCCGTTCGAGGCGCTCGGCACCCCGGCTGACGCGGTGCGCTTCGAGCACCTCGTCGGTGTAGATGTCGAGCGAGATGATCCGGTGACCAAGCGATCAAGTTCCGCATCTGGAGCCACACCGGAACCATGTACCGGCACCTCGGCCGCCCCGCTGACGCCCTCGCCGCGAACGACGTGGCCCGCAACCTCTTCCTCGCCCGGCGCGACCCCCTGTTCGCGTCCCTCGGCCTGGCCCGGCAGGGAGCCATCCTGGGCACAGCCCAGGACCGCAGCGGCATGCGTCGAACATTCGACCAGGCACAGGAGGCGATGCTGCGCTCCGACCCGACGGACTACCGCCCCGTGTGGATGCTCGCCTTCTACGACCAGGCCGAGCTGGACTCCCTGGCCCTGTCCGCGCACCTGGCCCTGGGCGACTACCCGACCGCCGAGTACCACGCCCACCGCTGTCTGGCCGCACTCCGTCCCCACATGATCAGATCCCGCGCCATCGCGACGACCCGCCTCGCGCACGCCCAGCTCGCACAGGGCGCCGCGGACGCTGCCACGGCCACCGCGATGAAGGTCCCTGCCGACGTCGCCACCCACCACGCCCGGGTCGCACGCATGCTCCAGGAGTTCGGCGCCGCCCTGCGCGCCACCGCCCCCGGCAGCACCACCGCGCAGACCTGGACCGAGCACGCCGCCACCTGGAGGACCACCGCATGACCACGGCCCCCACCATCGAACTGCGCACCTTCACCACCCTCGCCCCCGTCCGCGGCGACCTGCTCGACGTCTACGCCGACGTGCGCGCCCCGCCGCTCCACCTCCCGAACTACGCGGTCACCACCTTCGGCGAACGCCTGGACCGCCACGGCACCGAACCGGGCTTCGTCGCGGTCCTCGCCTACGCGGACGACGAACCGGTCGGCTACGCCTACGCCAACACCATCGAACGCGGCGACCGCTACTGGCAGCGCACCACCCCGGAGCCGGCCGAGAAGTACACCGAGCGCCCGGCCCTGGCCCTGAAGGAGATCGGCGTCCGACCGGCCTGGCGCAAGACGGGCACGGCCCGCCGCATCCACGACGCCCTCCTCGCGGCCAGCGAGGAGCCGTACATCACGCTCATGGTCAACCCGGCCGCCGGCGACGGAAGGGTTCACGCACTCTACAGAGAGTGGGTCTACGAAGACATCGGCCGAAGCCGGCCGTCACCAGCTTCGCCGATTCTCGCCGTGATGATCCATTTCATCTCTGCCTCATTGACGCCTTAAGTCTGAGTAGTTCCTTTATCTTTACTTTGTCGGGATTGTTATCCCTCTTTGTGGGGTGGGTTGACTCTCGGCGTTGCCAGGTGAAGACCCGGCCGGCTGGGTCTTACGTCGTGATGTTCCTCGGCTTCGACCGGTTCCGCCGCCCCTGCTTCTGGGCCGTCCTCCCCCACCCTCCCGGCCACCTCTTCTCACTGGCTCTGGCGACGCTCGTCTTCGCAGGCGGTCTGGCCGCGTTCTTCTCTCTTCGCCGCACCCAGCAAGGAACGTGATCATGTCCCTCGACCTCAACAGCTGCACGTACGGCTACGGGCGCCGCAGGTGGCCTACACCGGCTGGCTCAAGGGCATGAACCGCTCAGACGCCTGGGAGGCCGCCGCGGGGTCCCTGGACCGGGTCGATCTCGCCGCTCAGCGGGACACGAGGACCAAGCAGTTGTCCGGTGGCCAGCTGCGCCGGGTCGGCGTCGCGTCCGCGCTCGTGCACGACGCCGACATTCTTCTGCTGGACGAGCCGACCGCGGGCATGGACCCCACCCAGCGCCGGATCTTCCGCGATCTCATCCAGACCGTCGCCGGTGACGTCGCCGTGCTCATGTCCACCCATGATGTCGCCGACCTCGCCGAGGAGTCCGCCAACGTCACCGTGCTCATGAACGGCAGGATCGCGTTCACCGGTGCCACCGGGGATTTCCTCGGCCACGCGCCGCCCGGCACACCGCCCGCGCGCCTGGCCGAGGAGGCCTACGCCAGTCTGGCTCCCCACACCGGGTGATGCCAGGGAGATTCCGCGCCGGGACCGTCGAGGGCGGGCGCCACGCGCCTTCGCCCTCCCGTCCGTGTGCGCGGGGATCGCGGGGTGGCGCGGCTCACAGACGGCCGTGTGCGCGATCCGGTCCGGGGCGACCGGCGGGGGCGTGTCCACGCCGACCGCGCTCCCGGTGTCGCCCCGTCCTCCGGCGCGGCCGAGCGGCCCCGGAGGCGCGGTGGGCCCTGATTCCGTGCGCGGAACGGGAGGGTGGAGCGAGTGGTCGCCGGAATGTAAGACAATCTTCATGGACCGGAGTGGGGTCGCAGGGCCTCCCGTTACGGGAGGGGCAAGCCCTTGCCCCTGTCCGGCTTGCTGCATATGTGATTAAGATACGCAAGTTTTTACGTGAATCCCGGCAACCTTCCGACCACCCCACAGGTCGAACCCCTGATGACCCCCGAGCGCGGGGAGCTCGCGCGTTTCTCGACGCGGTTCGCCACGAGGAGTAGTACTGCAATGCCCGAGACAGGCCACACCGCCGCCCCCCGCTTCAGCATCATCGTCCCGGTCTTCAAGGTGCAGGGCTATCTGCGTGAGTGCCTGGACTCCCTGCTCGATCAGGACTTCACCGACTTCGAGGTCATAGCCGTCGACGACTGCTCCCCGGACCGCAGTGGGGAGATCCTGGCCGAGTTCTCCGCCCGTGACAAGCGGGTGGTGACCGTGCGCCACGAGGAGAACGGGGGCATCGGGCAGGCCCGCAACACCGGCATCGCGCGGGCCCGGGGCGACTATCTGCTCTTCCTGGACAGCGACGACACCATCACACCGGGCTCGCTGCGCGCGATGGCCGACCGGCTGGACAAGACCGACGACCCGGACATCCTGCTGATCGACCACGTCCGCACCTACTGGTGGAACAAGGTCCAGCGGAGCGCCACCGCCGATCTTCTCGCGGAGGCCGGCACCGAGGTCTTCCGGCCGGCCGAGCGCACCGAGTTCCTGTCGATGTTCGCGGTCGTCTGGAACCGGCTCTACCGCCGTGACTTCTTCACCAGCAACGGCTTCACCTTCACCGACGGGCTCTACGAGGACGCCCTGATCGTCTACACGACCATGCTCACCGCCGAGCGCGCGGCCTGCCTCGACTACGTCTGTGTCGAGTACCGCCAGCGCCGCAAGGGCAACTCGATGCAGACCCCGGGCCGCAAGCACTTCACCATCTTCGAGCAGTACCAGCGCCTCTTCGACTTCCTGGACAACCGCCCCGACCTGGACGGTCTGCGGCCGATGCTCTTCGAGCGGATGGTGAGCCACTTCCTCTTCACCTTCGCCCGCGAGAGCCGGGTGGTCTCCGCCGACCGCGCCGAGTACTTCCGGCAGGCCTCGGCCATGTACCAGCGGCACCTGCCCCTCGGCTTCACCCCGCCCCCCGGCGTCCCCGGCGCCAAGTTCCAGGCGCTGGGCCGGGGCTCCTACCGCGGTTTCCAGGCGCTGAAGCTGGTCAACGGCACCCGTGTGAGCGGCCGCAACCAGCTCCTCAAGGTCAAGCGGTCGTTCGGCAAGCGCACCTACGAGAGCTTCTACAAGCTCCAGCTGCGCCGCCCCATCGACGAGAACCTCGCCGTCTTCTCCGCGTACTGGAACCGGACCCCGGCCTGCAACCCCCTCGCCGTGTACGAGAAGGCCAAGGAGCTGGCGCCGCACATCAAGGGCGTCTGGGTGGTGCGCAAGGGGCTGGAGGAGACCATTCCGCCGGGCATGGACCATGTCGTGGTCAACACCCCCCGCTACTGGGAGGTGATGGCGCGCGCCAAGTACTTCGTCAACAACGTCAACTTCGCCGACACGGTCGTCAAGCGCCCCGAGCAGATCCACATCCAGACCCACCACGGCACCCCGCTGAAGCGGATGGGCATCGACCAGCAGAAGTACCCGGCCGCCGCCAAGGGCATGAGCATGCGCAAGCTGCTCCAGCGCGCCGACCGCTGGGACTTCAGCGTCTCCGCCAACCGGCACTCCACCGAGCAGTGGGACCGGGTCTACCCCTGCTCCTTCGAGTCCGTCGACGCCGGCTATCCGCGCAACGACGTCTACTCGCGGGCCACCGCGCAGGACGTCCTGGAGATCCGCGAGCGCCTGGGCATCGCCCCCGGCCGCACCGCCGTTCTGTACGCGCCGACCGTGCGCGACTACCAGGTCGGCTATGTCCCCCGGCTGGACCTGGAGAGAGTCACCCGCGAGCTGGGCCCGGACGTCCTCCTCATGGTCCGCACCCACTACTTCTACGGGCAGGACCGGCGGCTCACCGAACTGGCGGAGCAGGGCACCCTGCTCGATGTCTCGCGGCACCCCAGCGTCGAGGAGCTGTGCCTGGCCTCCGACGCGCTGATCACCGACTATTCCTCGATCATGTTCGACTACGCCGTGCTCGACCGGCCGATCGTCACCTACGCCGACGACTGGGACGTCTATGTGCGCTCCCGCGGGGTCACTTTCGACCTGCTCTCCGGTGAGCCGGGCGAGACCCCGGGCGCCGTCGCCACCAACGAGAACGAGCTGATATCCGTCTTCCGCAGCGGCAGCTGGGACGGCGAGCGGGCCACCGCGCTGCGCACCGCCTTCCGGCAGCGGTTCTGCGAGTGGGACGACGGGAACGCGGCCGAGCGCGTGGTGCGCCGCACCTTCCTCGACGAGGAGGCCGGCCCGGCGCCGCTGCCCCTGGAGGCCCGCTACCTCGCGCCGAGCCCGCGGAAGGCCGCTGCCGAGGCGGGGCTCTCGAAGGTGTGAGATGTGAGATGTGAGGTTACGGGTGGAGGGGGGACCGCCGGGGTGTGACACCCCGGCGGGCGCCGCCCACCCGAGCCCGCACCCGAAGCTTGCACCTGGGCCCGCACCTGGGGCCGTACCCGCAGAGCTCCGGGACGGCCGGCCTGGTCGGCCCTGTGCCCGTACCCGTACCCGAGCCGGCACCTGGGCCCGTCCCCCGCAGAGCCCCGGGCCCTCGTGCCCGGTGGCCCCGCGCTCTCCGGACGCGGCGCACGCCCCGCACCCGAGCCCGCGTCCCAGAGCCCCGGGCCTCCGGCCTCCGAGCCCGCGTCCCAGAGCCCCGCTCCCGCCCGCCTTCGGCCTCCGGGCCCGCAGGCCCCTACCCGAGCCGGGTGCCCGGGTGGGCCCCGCACGGCCCGCACCCGCTCCCGCGCCCGCAGAGCCCGGGCCGGCCACCCCGGGGGCCCTGCGCGCCCGCCGGCCCCCCGCCCTCCGGGGCCCCGCACGCCCCGGGCCCGTACCCGGGGCCCCGCACGCCCCGGGCCCGTACCCCCCCCGGCGGACGCCGGAGCCGGCGGTGGAGCGGGTGCCGCCATTCGGGGCTCGTCCGTCGTGGCACGAGTCGGCGGCCCACCGGCGCGCCGGAGCCGCCGGCGGCACCGAGGGCCTATAGCTGTATTCCGTGCCCTCCGCGCCCTCTGTGCCTTCCGCTCTCCGTGATCCCTCGCCGGTGACCGCCGTCGACGGCGGCGGTGCGGCTCCCGGAGCCGTATGGCAGCGCTGATCCTCTGCCACTTCCTCCTCGCCGCCTGCGCGGGCCCGCTGGTCGCCCGGCTGGGCACCCGGGCGTTCCTGGTGCTCGCGCTGCCCCCGGCCGCCACCGTCGCGTGGGCGGCGGCCCACTGGGGCGAGGCCGTGGCCGGCGGGTCGGTGAGCTGGTCGCCGGCCTGGCTACCCGTGTACGACGTATGGCTGGCGCTGCGGCTGGACGCGCTGGCGCTCCTCATGGTGCTGCTCGCCGCCGGGGTCGGCGCGCTGGTGCTGCTCTACTGCGTGCGCTACTTCTCCGACGACACCCCGCTCCTCGGCCGGTTCGCGGGGAATCTGCTGGCCTTCGCCGGGGCCATGCTCGGTCTGGTCCTCGCCGACGACCTGGTGCTGCTCTATGTGTTCTGGGAGCTGACCACGGTCTTCTCCTATCTGCTCATCGGCCACGGCAGCGAGCGCCGGCAGAGCCGCCGCTCCGCCCTCCAGGCGCTGACCGTGACCACCTTCGGCGGACTGGCCATGCTCGTCGGCTTTCTGCTGCTGGGACACGCCGCCGGCACCTACCGGATCTCCGCCCTCCTCGCCGATCCGCCCGCGCCCTCCACCACCGTGTCGGTCGCCGTGGCGCTCGTCCTCCTCGGCGCCCTGTCCAAGTCGGCGATCTGGCCGTTCAGCCTCTGGCTCCCCAACGCCATGGCCGCGCCCACCCCCGTCAGCGCGTATCTGCACGCCGCCGCGATGGTGAAGGCCGGTATCTATCTGATCGCCCGGCTGGCCCCCGCCTTCGCCGGCGCGCCGCCCTGGCGGCCGATGCTGCTGGTCCTCGGCGCGGCCACCATGCTGCTCGGCGGCTGGCGGGCGCTGCGCCTCAACGACCTCAAACTGGTGCTCGCCTACGGCACGGTCAGCCAACTGGGCTTCCTCACCGTGCTGGCCGGCGCCGGCTACCGCGACGCCGCCCTCGCCGCCGTCGCGATGATCCTCGCGCACGCCCTCTTCAAGGCCCCGCTGTTCCTGGTCACCGGAATCGTCGACCACGCGGCCGGCACCCGCGATCTGCGGCAGCTGTCGGGGGTGGGGCGGGCGCTGCCCCGGGTCGCGGTGACCGCCGCCATCGCCGGGGCGTCGATGGCGGGGCTGCCGCCGCTGCTCGGATTCGCCGCCAAGGAGGCCGCTTTCACGGCCCTGGAGCACGGCAGCGCGGTGGACCGGTGGGCGCTGTCGGCGGTCCTGGCGGCCGTCGTCTGCGGCTCGGCGCTCACCACCGCGTACACCCTCCGCTTTCTGTGGGGGGCCTTCGCCCGCAAACCGGGCCTCCCGGACACCCCCGTACACCCGGTCAGCTCCTCCTTCCTCGCCCCGCCCGCGCTGCTCGCGGCGGGGTGTCTGGTCCTCGGGCCCGGTGTCTTCCTCCTGGACGGGCTGCTCGGCGCGTACGCCGCCGCCTTCCCCGCCCCCGCGCACCCCTACCACCTGGCCATCTGGCACGGACTCGGTACGGCGCTGCTGCTCTCCGGGGCCGCCTGGGCGGCCGGTCTGGCGCTGTTCCTCGCGCGCGGGCCGGTGGTGCGGCTGTCGCGGCGGGTGGCCTGGCCCACCGCCGACCGGGTCTTCGGGATGGGGCTGCTGGGGCTCGAACGGCTGGCGTTGCAGGTCACCGGCTTCTTCCAGCGCGGTTCGCTGCCCGTCTACCTCGCCACCGTGCTGCTGGTGATGCTCGCCGGACAGCTCGCTGTGCTCCTCGTCGACCGGCCCTGGCACGGCGCCTCCCCGCCCCGGCTGTGGGACTCGCCGGTGCAGGGCGTTCTCGCCGTGCTGACCTGCGCCGCCGCGCTGCTCTGCGTCCAGGTGCACCGCCGGATGAAGGCCGTGGTGCTGGCCGGGATGACCGGCTACGGCACCGGGCTGCTCTTCGTGGTGCAGGGCGCCCCCGATCTGGCGCTCACCCAGTTCTGTGTGGAGACCGTCTCGCTGTTGGTCTTCGTCCTGGTGCTGCGCCGGATGCCGGTGTACTTCCAGGAGACCATCAGCCGGTGGCGGCTGATGGTGCGGGTGCCGGTGGCGCTCGCCGTCGCGGCGACCGTCGCCGTCGCGCTCTGGGTGACGGCCGCCGCCCGGCGCGCGGACCCGGCGGGCCAGGCGCTGGTGACGGAGACGGCCCACCACGGGGTCAAGGACGTGGTGGCCACGATCCTCGTGGAGTACCGGGCCTGGGACACGCTCGGTGAGTCGGCCGTGCTCGCCACCGCCGCCGTGGGCGTCACCAGCCTGATCTATCTCCACCGCCGCACCCGCTCCGCCTACGAGCCGGTGGCGGAGCCGCTGCCGCCGCCGGGGGAGCCGGCCGGGCGCACGGCCTGGTCCTACGGCTCACGGACCGTCACCCCCGTGCCCGCGCCGGAGGACAACGCGCCCGAGCGCACCTGGCTCGCCGGCGGTGCCACCCTCGCGCCCGAGTACCGCTCGGTCGTCCTGGAGGTGGTGGCCAGACTGGTCTTCCACCCCATTCTCGTGCTCTCCGTCTATCTGCTGTTCTGCGCGGAGAACCTGCCGGGCGGCGGTTTCGTCGCCGGGCTCGTCGCCGGGGTGGCGCTGATGGTGCGCTATCTCGCGGGCGGACGGTTCGAACTGGGCGAGGCGGCCCCCGGCCACGCCGGCCTCTTCACCGGGCTCGGCCTCTTCCTCTCCGCCGGGGTCGCCCTGCTCGGGCTCGCCGAGGGCACCGCGCTGCACGCCTTCTCCCACGAGGGGCGTCTGCCGGTGATCGGTGACTTCCACGCCGGTACGCCGGTGCTCTTCGACACCGGTGTCTATCTGCTGGTCCTGGGCGTGGTCCTGGACATCGTGCGGGCGCTCGGCGCCAAGGTGGACCGCCAGATCGAGCGGGAGGCCGCCGGGCGGGAGGCGGCGGGATGACGGTCAGTCTCAGTCTGCTGGTGACCGCCGGGGTGCTGTGCGCGGTGGGCGGTGTACTGCTGCTGATGCGGGCGCTCAGCCGCATCCTGCTCGGCGCGGTGATCCTCGGCAATGGGATCAATCTGCTGATGCTGTGCGCCGGGGGAGCGGCGGGGCAGGCGCCGCTGCTCTACCCGGGCGTCGACCTCGCCCGGGTGACCGATCCGCTGCCCCAGGCGATCGCGCTCACCGCCATTGTCATCACCCTCGCCACCACGGCGTTCCTGCTGTCGATGGCGTACCGGAGCCAGCGTGTCAGCGGTACGGACGAGGTGCAGGACGACATCGAGGACCGGCGGGTCGCGCTCCGCGCCGAGGTGCAGGAGCAGCGCGCCGCCCTGCGGGAGCTGCACGGGCCCCGGGGGCGGGGGCCGGAGGGGGACCGGGCCGAGTACCGCACCCAGCGCAAACGGCTGCGCGCCATGCTGCGGGAGGACCGGGCGCTTCAGGCGCGGGCGCGGGACGCCTCGGGCGATCTGTGGAACGACATCGTGGGGGAGGACCCGGAGGACCCGGAGGTTCCGGAGGTTCCGGAGGCTCTGGAGGACCCCGGGAGCGGGGAGGGCTCGGCGACCGCGATCCGGGAGGGCTCCGGGAGCCGGGAGGGGGCCCCGGAGCGGGGTCCCGCCGAGGGCCCCCCGCTCCCCGAGGGCCCCCCGCGCCCCGGCGGCTCCGAGCGCTCGGACCGTCCCGGCGGCTCCGAACACCCGGACCGCCCCGACGGCCCCCCGCCGGCCGAAGACCCCGGGGCACCCGACGACCCCCACCCCCAGGGACCGCCCCGATGAACGCCGCCGCCAGCGCCCTCGTCCCCCTCCCCGTGCTGCTCCCCCTCCTCGCGGCCGGCTTCGAACTCGCCCTCGGCACCCGCTTCCCGCGCGGTCAGCGGGTGGTCAGCGTGGTGGTCCTCACCGCCGTCCTCGGGCTCTCCGTCGCCCTGCTGATCGCCGCCGACCGGCACGGCCCGATCACCGTCCACCTCGGGGACTTCGCCCCGCCGCTCGGCATCACCCTGGTCGCGGACCGGCTCTCCGGGCTGATGCTGACCGTCTCCTCCGCCGTCACTCTCTGCGTGCTGGTCTACTCCCTCGGCCAGGGCATGGCCGACCGCGACGACCGCACCCCGCTCGCCGTCTTCCATCCGTCGTATCTGCTCCTCGTGGCGGGTGTCTCCGACACCTTTCTCGCCGGTGACCTGGTCAATCTCTATGTCGGCTTCGAGATGATGCTGGTGGCGAGCTTTGTGCTGCTGACCCTCGGCGGCACGGCGTCCCGGGTGCGGGCCGGCTCCACCTATGTCGTGGTCTCGCTCACCTCCTCCATGGTGTTCTTCACCGCCGTCGCCCTGACCTACGCGGCGGCCGGCACCGTCAATCTCGCCCAGCTCGCGGTGCGTTTCGAGGAGCTGCCGCTGGGGGTGCGGACGCTGCTGGAGGCCACCCTGCTGACGGTGTTCGCGGTGAAGGCCGCCGTCTTCCCGCTCGCCGCCTGGCTCCCCGACTCGTACCCCACCGCCCCCGCACCGGTCACCGCCGTCTTCGCCGGCCTGCTCACCAAGGTCGGTGTGTACTGCATGCTCCGTACGGAGACGCTGCTGTTCCCCGGCAACCGGCTGGGGCATCTGCTGCTGGCCGCCGCGCTCGCCTCGCTGGTGATCGGGGTGCTCGGCGCGGTGGCGCAGACCGATCTCAAGCGGCTGCTGTCCTTCGTCCTGATCAGCCATATCGGCTACATGGTCTTCGGGATCGGCCTCGGCTCCCGGGCCGGGCTCGGCGGCGCGATCGTCTACGTCGTGCACCACATCACCGTGCAGACGGCGCTGTTCCTGGTGGCCGGGCTGATCGAGCGGCGCGGCGGGACCACCGAGCTGACCCGGATCGGCGGTCTGGCGCGGGCGGCGCCGCTGCTCGCCGCGCTCTTTCTGCTGCCCGCGCTGAACCTCGCCGGCATTCCCCCGATGTCGGGGTTCATCGGGAAGCTGGAGCTGCTGCGGGCCGGTGTCGCGGAGGCCGGCGGCTGGGCGTACACCCTGGTCGCCGCCGCCTCCCTGACCAGTCTGCTCACGCTGTACGTGATGGCCAAGGTGTGGAACCTCGCCTTCTGGCGGGCCGCGCCCCCCGGCCGGCCCGAGCGGGGCACGGTCCTGGAGGAACAGGACACGGAGGAGGACAGCGAGGAGGAGACGGACGAGACGGAGGCCGCCCGGGACGGCGGGGACGGCGGTGACGGCGGTGACGGCGGGGACTTCGGCGACAGACAGGGCGAGCAGGACGGACGGGACGGACGGGACAGTCGTGAGGACCGGGGCACCCGGGCCCGGGACGGGGCATCGGCGCCCGGCCCCGCCGGGCAGGCCGTCACCGCCACCCTCTCCGGCCGGGCCATCACCACGACCACCGACCGCCCCCCGCCCACCATGATCTGGGCGACGGCGGCCCTGGTGCTGCTGTCGCTCGCGTACACCGTGCTGGGCGACCCCTTCACCTCGCTCGCCGACCGCGCGGCGGGCGAACTCCTGGAACGCTCCCCCTACATCGAGGCGGTGCTCGGCCGGTGACGCCCCCATGATCTCCCTGAGATTCCACGATCCCGATCTCCCCCCGTACAGCTGTGCGGTGGTGGGCCGCCGGCGGCGGGTTCTCGACCTGCCGCTGATCGCCTGGCTCACCGTCATCTGGGTGCTGCTGTGGGGGACTCTGAGCTGGGCCAATGTACTGACCGGTCTGCTGGTGGCCGTGGTCGTCTGTCTGGTCTTCCCGCTTCCGGTGGTCAATCTGGGGCTGCGGCTCCATCCGCTGGGCATCGCCCGGCTGGTGGTCCATCTGCTCTGGGACATGTACGCCTCCGGGCTGCGGGTCGCCCGCCCGATGTTCGACAGCCGGCCCTACCAGGCGGCCGTGCTCGCGGTCCCGTTGCGCTGCCGCAGCGATCTGATGCTCACCGCCACGGCGGTGGCCGTCTCCAATGTCCCCGACGGCTCGGTGGTGGAGGTGCGCCGGGCCAACGCCACGGTCTTCGTCCACATCCTGGAGGCGGACGACCCGGAGGCGGCGGCCCGGGCCCGGAGTTCGGTGTGGCGGATGGAGGAGCTGATCGTACGGGCCTTCGGCGACCGGGACGAGATCGCCCGGGTGCGCCGGACCCCGCCCCTGCCGCTCGGGGAGGACGGGCGGTGAGCGCGGCCAGGACGGTCGACCAGGTGCTGCTCACCGCGGCGGCGGTGATGATCATCGCCGCCGGGGTGCTGGTGCTCTACCGGCTCTGGCGCGGCCCCTCCATGCTGGACCGGGCGATGGCGCTCGATGTCTGCGCCGCGCTGATGATCGCGGGCATCGGGGTGCGGTCCGCGATCAGCAGGGAGGCGTACTACTTCCCGGTCATGCTGGTGCTGGCCTTTCTGGGGTTCACCGGGTCGGTGGGGATCGCCCGCTTCATCGCGGTACGGGACCGTGCGCCCGACCGGCCCGACCGGCCCGCGTCCGCCGATCCGGGGGAGGAGCGGCCGTGAGCGGCTGGGCGCAGACCGCCGACACCGCCGGGGCCGTGCTGCTCTTCCTCGGAGCGGCGGTCGGTCTGCTGGGCGCCATCGGGATGCTGCGGCTGCCCGATGTCCTCTCCCGCAGCCACGCCGCGACCAATCCCCAGTCGCTGGGGATGCTGCTGGTGCTGGTGGGGGTCGCGCTGCGGCTGCGCAGCGGTATCGATCTCGGCACCCTGGGCCTGATCGGGTTCTTTCAGCTGCTGACCGGTCCGGTCTCCTCCCATCTGGTGGCCCGGGTGGCGTACCGCACCGGGCATGTCGGGCGGGAGGGGCTGCTCTACGACGAGTTGGACGAGCAGCTCAGCGGGCGTCCGCCGATCCGGGACAGTGAATGACGAGAATGAACAAAGTGTTCACCGTGATTGGTTGACAGCATGTCGTGTGTTCTCCGATGCTGGGGACATGCCGGAGCAGCCGAACGACCCCACAGCCCTTCCGACCGCCCGTCCCGCTTCCGACCACGCGCCCGACCCCGCCATCGAACCTGCTGCCGAACCTGCCACCGACCCCGATCCCTTCACGCCTCCGGACGCGGACGAGGCGCGGGCGCGCCGGGTGCCCGCCTCCCTCTTCCGTATCGCCGAACGGCACGCGGCCACCGACGAACAGCGCCGCCGCCAGACACACCCCGCGGTCATCGCCCCGCACGAGGCCATCAGGCTGGTGGCGTTCCTGCTCAGCGGCGCCGCGCTGCGCGATGGAGACGAACCGGACGTGGACCACGCGGACCTCACCGCCGCGCTGAGCCTCATCCCCACGGCACGGGGAGAGATGGACGAACTGGAGGCCGGGTTGCTGCGGATGGCCCGGGGGCGCGGGATGACCTGGCCCGAGATCGCCTTCGGTCTCGGTCTCGGCACCCCGCAGGCCGCCCGCCAGCGGTACGAACGGCTGGCGGACCGGACCGCCGCCGACTAGGGAGTTTCTTTCGGACCGGACCGGACCGGACCGGACCGGATTGGGCCGGACCGGACCGGATGGGGCCGGGTCGGTGAGCGGGGCGCGGTGCCAGGGCTCGCGAGCCGGCGAGATCCGGGAGGGACGGCCCAGCGGTCCGTCCGGGGCGAAAATCGTTGGTGCGCCGGTACGGGCCGTTGCTACCGTTCCTGTCGCCCGGCCGGCCGGCCGGGCGATGGACCGCCACCGGGCTTCCCCAGCCCTGGAAAGCAGTGATGTATGCCCCGGCCCGAGCCGAGCCAGCCTCGACGAACCGTGCGTCCGTCCGGTCTCTGACGTCCGGCGTCCGCCGGTGCGCTGCTCCGCCGCGCTCCACCATGTTTCGCCGAGGACCGCTCGGCCTCCTCCTGCTGCCAACGCGTCAAGCCTTCAGCAAGGAGCCATCCGGGTGTCCATCAACAGAAGCACCAGCAGAACCAGTAGCAGCACCAGTACCAGCACCAGCACCAGCACCGGCCACGTCCAGCGGGATGATGTGCCCGAGCCGAGTCCGGTCCTGCGGACGAGCACGTTCGGATGTGTGCGCTGCGGTCTGACCGTGGCCGCGCTCGGTCCGGACGGCACCCGCCGCAACCACTGCCCGAGCTGTCTGCACTCCCGGCACGTCCACGACCGGGTCGACGGCGGCCCGTCCGACTGCCGGTCGCGGATGACCCCGATCTCCATCGCCGTGCTCAGAAGCGGCGACTGGATGCTCATCCACCGCTGCACCCGCTGCGACGAGCTGACCTCCAGCCCCATCAGCGGGGACGACAACCAGCTCATCCTGATGCGCATGGCCGTACGGCCGCTCGCCCAACCGCCCTTCCCGCTCGAAGTCTTCGCCGATATGTGACGACGAGCGGTACCGAGGACGGAGGAGAGACGGCCATGCCGAGAAAGAGAAACCGGAACCGGAACGGCGCCCGCCCCCAGCGCCGCAAGGACGTACTGCACAGCCGGGGCACCACGGGCGGAGGGGACGCGTTCCGGTGTGTGGGCTGCCGGCTCGATGTGCCGCTGGCCGCGCCCGGCACCGCCCATCGCAACCACTGCCCGCACTGCCTCAGCAGTCTCCATGTCGACCGGCGGCTGCCGGGCGACCGGGACTCGGGCTGCCGGGGGCGGATGGCCGCGCTGAGCGTCTCCGTACGGCCCGACGGGGAGTGGATGATCATCCACTCCTGTCTGAGCTGCGGTGAGCTGAGCGCCAACCGGATAGCCGGGGACGACAACGCCCTGGCGCTGGTACGGATCGCGGTACGGCCCCTCGCCGACCGGAGCGTTCCCGTGCGGGCGCTGCTGTCGCTCTAGGGGTACGGATACGGGAGGGGTGCGCCGCGTTCGTCGCGGCGCACCCCTCTTCCGTGTGCGGTACTCCGTCTGCGCGGTACTCCGTGAGCGCGGTCCGGCCCTTCGGGCTCAGTCCCCCAGTACCCCGTCGACCAGGGCGTCGACGCACTCCTTGATCTGCTCCGGGGTCTGTCCCCGCTCGCGCGTCAGATGGGTGATGAGGCTGGGAGCGAAGGGCGCGAGCAGCAGATGGGCCAGGAGTGGGGCGTCGGTGGTGGGGCGCAGCCCCCGGACCAGCAGCGTCAGATGGGTGTGCCGGGCCAGATACGAGTGGTGGTGGTAGCGGCCGATGGGGGAGGCGTTCTCCCCGGCGAGCAGCAGCGCGCGCTGTTCGACGACGCGGTCGGCGAGCGCGTGCAGAAAGGCGCGCAGCCGCTCCCCGGGGGGCGCGCCGGGGCCGAGCGGGGGCGGGCCGGCCATGAACGCCTCCTGGAACTGCTGCTCCCGCTCGTCGAGCAGGGCGGAGAAGAGCTGGGAGGCGTCGCCGAAGCGCCGGTAGACCGTGCCCACTCCGGTGCCGGACGCGCGGGCGACCGCGTTCATGGTGAGGGCGTCGGGGCCCTGCTCGGCCACGATGCGGGCGGCGGCGTCGAGGATCTTGCGGCGGTTGTGCGCCGCGTCGGCGCGGGGGGCGGCGCGCTCGGGTGCCGGGAGGAGGGGGAGGTCCACGGGGTGGGGCTCGGGGGAGTGCACGGGGCCTCCGTTCTGCGGTGCGCGGCTCTGCCGGGGGGCGGGGAGCTCTGGGTCCCAGCTTAGCGGATAGGTATCCGGTTAGGGCTTGCCAAGAAGTCGTTGAATCGCATACCTTCGCCGAAGCGGATAGATATCCGCTTCGATCGCAGTCGCTGAAAGGGCCGTCATGACCACCGCCGTCACCCCCAAGATCGCCGTCGTCTACTACTCGTCGACCGGGAGCGTGCACCACCTCGCCGAGGCCGTCGCGGAAGGCGCCCGGCAGGCCGGAGCCGAGGTGCGGCTGCGCCGCGTCGCGGAGCTCGCTCCGGACGCGGCCATCGACTCCAACGCCGCCTGGCGCGCCCATGTCGACGCCACCCAGGGCGTCGAGATCGCCACCCACGCCGACCTCGAATGGGCCGACGCCTACGCGTTCGGCACCCCGACCCGCTTCGGCAATGTCGCCTCCCAGCTGAAGCAGTTCATCGACAGCACGGGCGGTCTGTGGCAGCGCGGGGTCTTCGCCGACAAGCCGAGCACCGCGTTCGTCAGCGCCTCCAACCTCCACGGCGGCAACGAGTCGACGCTGCTGGCGCTCTACAACACGCTGTACCACTGGGGCTCGCTGATCGTCCCGCCCGGCTACACCGACCAGACCGTCTACGCCGCCAACGGCAACCCCTACGGCACCGCTCACGCCTCGGGCGCCGGTGAGCTGCCGGGCGCGAATGTGCTGGACGCGGCCCGCTACCAGGGGAAGCGGCTCGCGGGGATCACCTCCCGGCTGCTGACCGGGACGGGTGCGTCCGCTTGACGTCGAGCGGGCCTGAGGGCTGAGGATCGGGGCGGGGCCCGTCCCCCGCTTCCTTCGCTTCTCCCGTTCTCCCGCTTCTCCCGCTTCTCCCGACACGAGGATCACCGTGAACTTCAGCACCCCCCTCACCGCTCTCTTCCCCGGAGCCTCCGGCCGCACGGTGACGGCGCTCTCCGCCCACCGGGAGTCCTCGGGCGGAGCCGCGCTGAGCGTCGAACAGCTCGCCCGGGAGTCCTCGGTGGCCGCCACCCAGCTGGAGAGCGTGCTCTTCCGGCTCGGCCTGCTGGGGATGCTGCTGCCGCGCAGGCGCGGGGAGGAGATCCGGGTGGTGGAGGGGCATCTGGTGTGGGACGCGCTGCGCGAGGTGACGGATCTGCGGGGGCGGCTCGTTGGGGAGGTCCGGCGGCGGGTGGGGGAGGGGGTGGAGCCGGCTCCCGTGTATCTGGCGCTCGCGGGGAAGGTGGCGGAAGGGGTGGCGACTCATCCGGCGGACCTGCTGGAGCTTCTGGTGGTGCCGCCGGCGGGGGCGCCCGACGACTGGGCGGCCCGCCTGGACGCGGTCGCCCGCGACCTCTCCCGCGACCTCGGCAACCTGGTCCAAACCCATGTACTGCCGCACCCGCCTGCCGCCGCGCCCACGACGGTGGTTGTTCCGCTGGGTGCGTGATGTTCTGCCCTTGCCTGCCAGGGGCAGCCTCGCCGGCGGGCTGAGGCACAAAATCCACCCCCTCCGGCGGGCCCGAGGCACGAAATCCAGCCCCTCCGGCGTTTGAGGAGCGGGGGTTCGGGGGCTGGCCCCCGACCGCAGCCCGCAGGATGCGGGGTCCTGTGGCACAGGTTCCGTCCTCAATCGCCGGACGGGCTGGGTTTGTGCGGGGTCCTGTGGCACAGGTTCCGTCCTCAATCGCCGGACGGGCTGAAATTGCTCGGGTTGCCTTGTGGTGCGGGGGCCGTCCTCAAGCTCCCCCAGAGCTGCCTCTGGGAGGTGCCCCCAGACGGGCTGGGGTTGCTCAGTCTCACCGGCGGGCCGAGGCACGAAATCCAGCCCCTCCGGCGTTTGAGGAGCGGGGGTTCGGGGGCCGGCCCCCGACCGCGGCCCGCGGGATGCGGGGTCAAGAGGTGGGGGTGGCCAGGTCGGAGGGGTTGGTGTTGGCGCCGCACAGGACCACCGCCACCCGCTCCCCCACCCCCACCCCGAACTCCCCCCACCCCGCCAGCGCCGCCGCCCCACTCATCTCCGTCACCACCCGGTACTCCTCCCACAGCACCCGCCGCGCCTCCGCGATCCCCCGGTCCGGCACCACCACCGACACCGCGCCCGCGTCCCGCGCGACCCGTACCGCCGTCTCCGACACCCGCCGCGCCCCGAGCGCGTCCGCCGCGATGCTGTCCACCGCCACATCCACCGGCCGCCCCGCCTCCATCGCCGCGTTCAGCGCCCGGCTGCCCTCCGGCTCCACCGCGACCGTACGCATCCCGTGGTGCCGCGCGGCCGTCGCCACCCCCGAGAAGAGCCCCCCGCCGCCGACCGCGACCACCACCGTGTCCAGCCCCGGGATCGCGGCGCGCAACTCCTCCAGCAACGTGCCCGCCCCGGCCGCCACATGGGGATCGTCGTACGCGTGGCTCCGCAGCGCCCCGCTCCGGCCGGCGAACTCCGCGCACGCCTCGGCGGCATCGGCGTACTCCCCCTCCACCAGCCGCACATCCGCCCCGTACCCCGCCAGCCGGGCGATCTTCACGGGCGGCGCGCTCGCGGGCAGGAAGACGGTGGAGCGCACCCCCAGCGACCTGGCCGCCCAGGCGCAGGCCAGCCCGGCGTTGCCGCCGGAGGCGATGGCGACCCCGCTGTCGGGGAGGGGGCCGGCCTCGCTGTGGGCCAGCAGGAAGTTGAGGGCGCCCCGGGCCTTGAAGCTGCCGGTGTGCTGGAGGAACTCAAGCCCCAGCCAGACCTTCGCCGCCTCCGGCCCCGGTACCACCCCGGAGTCCAGCGGGGTCACCGCGACGGGCCGGACCCGGCCGCGAATCCGCTCGGCCGCGGCGGTGACGTCCTCATGGCTGAGCTGACTGGACTGGTGCACGGGCTGCTCCGGGAGGGAGGTGTCGGCGCGCGGACCCGCGTCGCGAGGGCGCGTGATGTGACAGCGTAACGTACGCTGTCACACATGCCGAGGCACTCAGATTCCCTGGATCGCGCCACCCCCGAGGCCATCGCGGTCGCCGCGCTGGCGCTGATCGACGAGAAGGGCCCGCAGGCCCTGAATCTGCGCGCGCTCGCGGAACGGCTCGGCGTCTCGCACACCACCGTCCACCGGCGCTGCGGCTCGGAGGTGGCCGGTCTGGTGGATCTCTGTACGGACCATCTCGCCGCGCGGCTCCCCGACATCGCGCCCGAGGTGCCCTGGGCCGAGGCGACGGAGGCCCGGTTCGTGGCGCTGTACGAGGTGCTGACGCGCCATCCGGGGCTGATCGCCCTGCGCGGCAACCGCCCCTGGCTCAGCGGTGAGCTGCTGGCCCGGCTGGTGGAGCCCCAGCTCGCGGCGAGTGTCGCGGCCGGGATGACGCCCCGGCGGGCCATGGCCGTCTACCGGCAGATGTATCTGTTCACACTCGGCGCGGTGAGCCATGTGAACCACGGCGACCCCGCCGGGGCGTTCGCCGTGACCCGCACGGCGCTCGCCGGGCTCGACCCGGCGCGCTTCCCGGTGCTGACCGGGCACGCGGAGGAGATCATCCCGGTGGTGGTGGACCACGAGGTGCACCGTCTGGGCCTGCGGGCCCTCATCGCCGCCGCCGCACCCGGACCGGGTTCCGCACCGGCCCGGGTGTGACGGCGGATGTCAGGCGAACGGCCGGTCAGGCAGATTCGCCGGAGCGCACGAACTCGGTCAGCCAGGCCCGGAAGTCCGGTCCGAGGTCCTCGCGCTCACAGGCGAGCTTGACGACCGCCCGCAGATACTCGCCCCGGTCGCCCGTGTCGTAGCGGCGCCCGCGGAAGACCACGGCGTGAACCGGTCCGCCGAGCGACTCGTCCGTCGCCAGCTCGCGCAGCGCGTCGGTGAGCTGGATCTCGCCGCCGCGGCCCGGGGGCGTCCGGTGCAGCACACCGAAGATCTCCGGCGCGAGGACATAGCGGCCGATGACGGCGAGGTTGCTGGGAGCGGTGCCCGGCTCGGGCTTCTCCACCAGGTCGGTCACGCGCAGGACGTCGTCGGGGCCGCCGTCCTCCATCGGGCGCACGGCGGCGCAGCCGTAGAGGTGCGCGCGGTCGGGGTCGACCTCCATCAGGGCGACGACACTGCCCCCGTGCTGCTCCTGCACATCCAGCATCCGGGCGAGCAACTGGTCCCGGGCGTCGATCAGGTCGTCGCCGAGCAGCACCGCGAAGGGCTGGTCGCCCACGTGCGGCTCGGCGCACAGCACCGCGTGGCCGAGGCCGAGCGGGTTGCCCTGGCGCACATAGTGCACGGTGGCCATCTCGCTGGACTCGCGGACCTTGAGGAGCTTCTCCTTGTCGCCCTTCAGCTCCAGCAGCTGTTCCAGTTCGTAGGCCCGGTCGAAGTGGTCCTCCAGGGCCCGCTTGTTCCGGCCGGTGACCATCAGGACGTCGTCGAGTCCGCTGTCGGCGGCTTCCTCCACCACGTACTGGATGGCCGGCCTGTCCACGACCGGGAGCATCTCCTTCGGTGTGGCCTTGGTGGCGGGCAGAAAGCGGGTGCCGAGTCCGGCGGCGGGTATGACGGCCTTGCGGGCCCGGGTGCTCTGTGCAGGCATGGTTTTTCTCCGGACGCGGCTCCGGAGAGCGGTGTCCCTGGTCGGTACTGAGGGTGTGCGACGGGTGTGATGGTACGTGTGCTCTGAACGCGTCGCGGCATGGGTGGGCCACCCCGGTGCCGGGCACGCCGTCCCCGCCGTCCGGATGGGCCCGCGGCGCACGCCGAGGGGAATTCCATAGGGGGACAAAATGCATAAAGCGCTCGCCGGTGCTGAGATGGACCGGACCAGCGCCGACCGTGCAGAAGGAGACCCCCGTGGCCACGCTCACCGCCTGGAAGTTCCCCACCCCCGAGGGTGCGGCCGAGGTCGAGACCACCCTGCTCGCCCTTCAGAAGCAGAGTCTGATCCAGATCCACGACGCCGCCGTGGTGACCTGGCCCGCCGACCGCAAGCAGCCCAGGACCAAGCAGCTGCACAATCTCGCGGCGACCGGGGCGCTCTCCGGCACCTTCTGGGGGATGCTCTTCGGGCTGATCTTCTTCGTCCCGCTGCTGGGGGCCGCGGTGGGCGCCGCCGCCGGAGCGCTCGGCGGCTCGCTCGCGGATGTCGGCATCGACGACGACTTCATCGCCAGTGTGCGCAGCGAGGTCGAGCCGGGCACCTCCGCGCTCTTCCTGCTGACCTCCGACGCGGTGATCGACCGGGTGCACGAGGCCTTCCCGACCGGCACCGCCGAGCTGATCCGCAGCAATCTCTCCAAGGCGGACGAGGCCAGACTCCGCGAGGTCTTCGACGCCTGAGCCCCGGGCCCGGCCTCACCGGCCCCGATCCCGCCGGCCCGGGGCCCGCGCGATCACCGCGGCCGCACCTCGCAGCCCGGGTCCCACGACCCGTTGGTCCGTCGTCCCGCTCCTACTTCGCGTCCGCGTAGCACTCCACCACCGCCGTCGTAAAGGGAAACCTGACCGGGGTCCGGCCGAATGTCACCTCGCCCGCTGTCCTGCCCGCCGCCCGGATGGCGGTGACCACCGCCTCCGCCTCCTCGGCCGGGCAGTGCACCACCACCTCGTCGTGCTGGAAGAAGACCAGCTCCGCGCGCATCCCCGAGAGCGACTTGCGCAGCGCCGCGAGCATCAGCAGCGCCCAGTCGGCCGCGCTGCCCTGGACGACGAAGTTCCTGGTGAAGCGGCCCCGGGCGCGGGCGTCGCTCGATGCGTAACCCGGGGTGAAGCCGTGATCGGCGGGCGGGTCGCCGGGGGCCGGCGGGGCCTCCTGGGGGAGGCCCGCCTCCTCCGCCCCGCCCGCGCCGGCCGCCGGGGGGCTGGTCCGGCCCAGCCAGGTGCGGACCAGCCGGCCCTCCTCGCCGGCCCGGGCGGCGTCGTCCACATAGGCGACCGCCGCCGGGAATCTGCGCCGCAGCGCCGCGAGGTTCTTCAGGCCGTCACCGGAGGTCTGGCCGTAGATCGCGCCGAGCAGCGCGAGTTTGGCGTGCTCGCGGTCGCCGGAGAAGGCCCGGTCGGAGAGGGCCGAGTAGAGATCGCCCTCATGGCCCGCGACCTCCATCAGGCCAGGGTCCCGCGAGATCGCGGCCAGCACCCGGGGCTCCATCTGGTCGGCGTCGGCCACCACCAGCCGCCAGCCCTCGTCCGCGACCGCCGCGCGCCGGATCACCTTCGGGATCTGGAGCGCGCCGCCGCCGTTGGTCGTCCACCGTCCCGAGACGGTGCTCCCCGGGAGGTAGCCGGGGCGGAACCTGCCGTCCCGCACCCAGTCCTGGAGCCAGCTCCAGCCGTGGGCCACCCAGATCCGGTAGAGCTTCTTGTACTCCAGCAGGGGCTGGACGGCGGGGTGGTCGATCTCCTCCAGCTCCCAGCGCCGGGTGGAGCGGACCTTCAGACCGGCGCGGGCGAACGCCTTGATCACCTCGGCGGGGAGGTCGGGCCGCACCCGGCGGCCGAACGCCGCCGAGACCTCGTCCGCCAGCTCCGCCAGTCTGCGGGGCTCGCCGCCGCTCGTGTACCGCTCGCCGAGCAGGTCGTGCAGCACCTGTCGGTGGACATCCGCCCGCCAGGGCATCCCCGCCCGGTTCATCTCGGCGGCCACCAGCATTCCCGCCGACTCGGCGGCGGTCAGGAGGCGCATCCTGCCCGGGTGCTCGGCGGTGTCGTGGCGGCGGAGCTGGTCGCGGTAGACCTCCAGGAGGGAATCCAGGGGGAAGGGGTCCGGCTGGGGGTCGAAGAGGGAGGACTGGGCGCGCGGTTCCGCCGAGCGCTGAGGGGGGTCGGGCGGGACGGGGCGGTGGTGGAGCCGGGCCAGCGCGGCGAGCGCGGAGCGGGGCTCCCCGAGGCGGCCCTCGTGGCCGAGCAGGAGCTGCTCGGCCGCCTCGATGTCGTAACACCGGTCGACGCGGAGGCCGGCGGCCAGCAGGCGGGGCCAGATCTCTTCGGTGGAGCGCCAGACCCAGCGCTCGACGGTGGGGCGGGCGCGGACGGCCTCGACGAGGTCGGGTTCCGCGGTGGCGGGGGCGGAGGGGGTGCCGTCGGGGGCGAGAGGGAGGAGGTGGGCGCCGCCGTCCTCTGTCGCTGTGATGGCCCAGCGGCCCCCGTTTTCGTTCATGGGTTCGATTGTGGCACCCCCCACTGACAACGCCCCGCCGCCACTCCCACCCCCTCATGGGCACACCTGTGCCCCCGAACCCCCGCACGGCGCGGCCCCGGCCCGGGAGGACCCCGCACTGTGCGGCCCACGGTCGGGGGCCGGCCCCCGAACCCCCGCGCCTCAATCTCCCCCAGAGCTGCCTCTGGGAGGTGCCCCCAGCGAGGCCGGGTGTGCCGGACTGTCCGTCGTCCGAGGGAGCCCCGAGCATCCCCAGCCCGTCCGGTGTCCGAGGGCAGCCCTGGCGCGACGGGTGGCCCCAGCAATCCCAGCCCGTCCGGCGTTTGAGGACGGACCCTGTGCCACAGGACCCCGCACGGCGCGGGACCCGTCGGCCCGTCGGCACGGGTTGGTGCGCGCGGCCCCGCACGGCGCGGGGACCCGTCCGCTCAGGTCAGAGCCCTCACCACCCGTGCGGGATTCCCCACCGCCAGCACCCCGGCCGGCAGGCCCCTGGTCACCACCGCCCCCGCCCCCACCACCGTGTTCTCCCCGATCGTCACCCCGGGGCAGACAATCACCCCGCCCCCCAGCCACACGTTGTCCCCGATGGTCACCGGCTCCCCCTTCTCCCACCCCGCGCGGCGGCGCTCCGTGTCCAGTTCATGGGTCGGGGTCAGCAGTTGCACATTCGGCCCGATCTGCACGTCGGAGCCGATGGTGATCGCCGCCGTGTCCAGGAAGACCGCGTTGACGTTCACAAAGGTGCGGTCGCCGATGGAGATCAGACCGCCGTAATCGCACTGGAACGGTGGCCTGATCGTGACCCCCACCCCCACCGACCCCAGCAATTCGGCCAGAATTCCGGCCCGATCCTCGATCTTCGCCCCGCCGTTCGCGTTGTATGCCGCGCACAACGCGAAGCGCCGCCGGGAGTCCGCTTCCAGCTCCGGGTCGTTTGGTATATACCAATCCCCGGCCAGCATGCGGTCCTTGTTCTCGGCCACCGCATTACCTCCTTCGTCTCGTATGGCGCAAGGGCATCTCTAGGATCGGCCGGATCAGCCGAACCGGCTGCCGGGCCGACCGAAACTCAGGGGCGGGGAACCATGGCGCGAGGCACACGCACAGCCATCCGGAGACTGAGCGCGGCGGTGTTCCCCGCCGTGCTGGTGCTGGGACTCACCGTCGGCTGCGGACTCCTGGGCACGGCGCCGCGACCGGACCGCCCCGCCGCGACCGGGCAGGGCGCCCTGCCCGCCGGGGACGAGCGCCCGGCCGGCCGGGAGCGGACCGGGAACGGCGCCGTCGTCAAGGGCGGGTCGGTCGGCGGCGAGGGCTCCCCCTGCCGGCTGCCCGTCACCTTCGACCACGCGGAGCACTGGCAGCCGCAGGCCGTGGCCAGGGAGGCCGAGATCGGCGGGCCGGTCATCGGCACGGTCACCCTCGCCTGCGAGATCAACGCCCAGCTCTCCGGCTCGATCGGCTTCCTCCGCGTCTGGACCGGGGACACACCCGGTGAGGACCCGCACCGGGCCCTCACCTCCTTTGTCGCCGACAACGCCGTGAGCCGCAAGGACGACGCCTACACCGTCACCAGGGCCGGGGAGTACGACGCGGTCGAGGTGACCTATCTCAACACCAACGACCTGCTGGAGGAGCCCAGGACCGAGCGGGCGCTGGCCTTCGCGACCCCCGGGGGCGTGGTGATCCTGGACCTGGGCGGGCTGGACTCGGCCGAGCACCGGGCGATGCTCCCCGCCTACGCGCTGGCGAAGAAGACCGTCCGGGCGGTCTGACCCGGGCCACGGCCGAGATCGGCCGCCAGCAGCGCCGCCGTCCTGGCGATCAGCGCGTCCACCCGGGGCGCGTCCGGCTCCAGCCGGGTGCTCAGCACCGCCAGGACGACCGGCGCCCCGCCCGGCGTCCAGGCGATCCCGACATCGTTGTTGGTGCCGTACTCGCCGCCGCCGGTCTTGTCCGCGAGGGTCCACCCCTCCGGCAGCCCGGCCCGGAACCGCGTACCGCTGGTGGTGTTCCGCAGCAGCCACCCGGTCAGCAGCTTCCGGTCCGGCCGGTTCAGCGCGTCGCCGAGGACGAGCGAGGAGTAGGTGCGGCCGATGGCGAGCGGGCTGCTGGTGTCCTCGATCCGCCAGGGCTCGGCCGAGTTCAGATCCGGCTCCCACCGGTCGAGCCGGGTCACCCGGTCCCCGATCGAGCGGCAGAACCGGGTGATCGCGCCGGGCCCGCCCAACTCGGCCAGCAGCAGATTCGCCGCCGTGTTGTCGCTGTAGCGGATGGTGGCGTCGCACAGCTCCGCCACGGTCATCCCCCTGCCCAGGTTCTCCCGGCAGCGGTCGGAGTTCGGCAGCAGATCGGCCTCGGTGTAGTGGATGCGCCTGGCCAGGAACTCGCCGTGCGCGTCCTTGTCCCGCAGCACGGCGGCGGCGGCCAGCGTCTTGAACACCGAGCACATGGGGAAGCGCCGCTCCGCGCGGTGGAGGACCGTGCGGCCGGTCTCCAGGTTGTGGGCGTAGACGCCCAGCAGGGCGGCGTACTCGCGTTCCAGCGCGGCCAGCTCCCGGGAGATCCGGCGCCCGGGTGCCGCCCGGCCGGCCGGAACCGCCTCAGGCGCGGGCCGTACGGATGCCGCCCGGGCGGCGGGCGCCGCCTGTGCCGTCCCGGCGCCCAGCGCGGTCGCGGCCACCACCGCCCCCGTCCCGGCACCCAGCGCGAGAACGCCCCTTCGGCTCGTCCTTTTGTCCCCAATTGCGGTCAATGTATTCCGAGAAGGCAGAAGGTCCATGCCTGAACGGACTCCCCGCGCCCGGCGCCCAGTTCCGTGATCGTTCTCACCCCCGCGCCCGGCGGCCCCGTGGGCCGTTCGGCGCCCCGCCGGGTGACGGGACCGGCCGTGCTCCCGTTGAACCCCGGGGTCCCCGGGGGCCCTGGGGAGCCCCGGCCCCGCCGCCGCGCGTTTCTCCGTCCACAGCCTGTGGACAGAGAATGTCCGTGACGGGTCACCCGCCACCGGAACCCCGGACACCTGAAATGATCGGAACCGAAAGGAGGTGGCCGAATGGCGACAGTGGACGACGCGCTGGAGGCAGCGCTCCATCAGGACGACGACGCCTCGCTCGACACGGCCGCCTCCCTCCTCGCGGCCGACCCCGCCGCCGATCCGGAACTCGCCCGCCGGGGCCGGGAGTTCCTCCGCCGCGCCTGGGAGCGCGGCTGGCAGCCCGCCGACGTCCTCCGTCTCGTGCGCCGGGATCTGGAAGATCATCATGCCCGGCTGCTCTCCGGGCTGATCACCGAGGAGTCCCGGCGGTACGGGAACCTCACCCCCCGCTGGCGGGCCCAGCTCGCCGAGCTGCCCCCGCCCGGCCCGCGCCCCGACCGCTTCTCGTACGCCACGGCCGTCCTGGAGCTGTACCGGCTGCTGGTCCGCCTCCCCTCCGTCGAACCCGTCGGCCCGGTGCCCGGCGCCCCCTTCGTCCCGGTATCGGGGTACGAGCCCCGGATGCTCGGCCGGATAAGGGCCCTCCTCGCCAAGGCCGAGGCCACCACCTTCCCCGAGGAGGCCGAGGCGCTGACCGCCAAGGCCCAGGAGCTGATGGCCCGCCACAGCGTCGACGACGCAGCCCTGCCCCGGAGCGCGTCCGAGGCCCCGTCCGCCTGCCGGATCGGTGTGGACCCGCCCTACGAGACGGCCAAGGCGATCCTGCTCGACGCCGTGGCCTCCGCCAACCGCTGCCAGGCGGTCTGGAACAGCGCCTTCGGCTTCTCCACCGTCGTCGGCTTCGAGTCCGACCTCGAAGCGGTGGAGCTGCTCCACACCTCCCTGCTGGTCCAGGGCACCACGGCGATGACCCGTGCCGAGGCGGGACGGCGGGCGGCCGGACGCAGGCGTACGAAGACCTTCCGCCAGTCCTTCCTGATGGCGTACGCCGCCCGGCTCGGCGAACGGCTCACGGAGGCGGCCGGGAGCGTGACGGCCCCGGCCGATCTGCTCCCCGTCCTCGCCACCCGCGAGGTCGCCGTCGCCTCCCGTACGGAGGAGCTGTTCCCGCGCACGACCAGCACCCGGGTGCGCGGTGTGAGCGACGAGGCGGGCTGGCTCGACGGCCGGGCGGCGGCCGACGCGGCCCGTGTCGCGCCCGGGCGCCGGCGCGTCGGCGGGGGCACCACCTGACACCGGCGCGGAACTGAATCGCTCCGGGAACCCTCCTGCAAGGCAGACGCCGGACTCCCGAAGCGAAGGAAGCGCCCGCACCATGCAGCCACTCACATGCCCTCGCGACGCCATGGACTCATGGTGCCGTTCCCTCGTCGCCGGGTACGGTGCCGGTGCTCCTGCCGGGCGGCGGTCCCCCGGTGGCCGGCTGATCTGATGCCCCGACAGCCCTCCCGGCGCGCCGCCCTTCCCACCCGTTCCGCGCTGCGCCGCACCCGCAGACGCCGGCGGGCCCTCGTCGCCGCCGCCTCCGTCGTGGTGGTCTCGGCCGGACTCGGCGGCGCGGCCCTGCTGCTCGCGCCGGACGGCGCCGGCTCGCGCGCCCTGACCGGCCCGGCGCCCACCACCAGCACCGCCGCCCGCCCGGTGCCGCTGCCCGCGAGCCCCTCCGGGGACACCCGGCCCGAGCCCGAGCCCGAGCCGGGATCGAGGACGCCGAAGACCGTCACGCCCGTCCCGGCGGACGGACCCGGCACCTTCACCCCCGTACGCGCCTCCGGCGAGCGGCACGGCCGGGGCCCCGTGCGGCGCTTCCGGGTGGAGATCGAGGACGGTGTCCGCCTCCCCGGCCCGGCGACCGCCCGCGCTGTCTCCGACATCCTCGGCCACCCCCGGGGCTGGACCCGCGACAGCGCCTACGGCTTCCAGCTCGTGGAGTCCGGCCCGGTCGACTTCACGGTGAAGATCGCGACCCCCGGCACCACGGACCGGCTCTGCATGGTCACCACTCCCGCCAGCAAGGGAAATGTCAACTGCCGCGTCCATCACGACGTGGTGGTGAACCTCAAGCTCTGGGTGCGGGGTTCGCCGAGGTTCGACGGCCCCCCGGAGGCGTACCGCGCGCTGATCATCAACCACGAGGTGGGCCATGAGATCGGCCGGGGCCACGAGACCTGCCCCGGCCCCGGCAGACCCGCCCCCGCGATGCAGCAGCAGATCAAGGGGCTGCTGGGCTGTACGTCCAACGCCTGGCCGTACGACGCGGAGGGGAACTACGTCGAGGGCCCGTCGGTGCCCTGACCCCGGATCGGCCGCGGTGGCCCGCCGAAGCTGACCACCGTGGCCGTCCCCAGGGACCCCTCCGTGGGAATCCGCAGGGTCTCGGACCGCCGGTCGCCGACCAGCCTCCGGATACCCTCAGCGCCGGGCTGGTGCCGGCCCCGGGTGTAGCGGATGAGGCTGACCCGGGTGCCTTCGGGCGGCCCGGCCATCCGCCGGTACTGGCGGTAGGTCACCGCGTCGCACCCCGAGTACCAGCCGCTCTCCGGTTCGTAGCCGGTCACCAGCAGGCAGGGCTCACCGTCCCGGGCGGCCAGCGCGCGCGCCACCGGCACGGTCGAGCGGGCCTGCTCCGTCGGACCCGGCATCGCGCCGTGCGCGACCACCTGGACGGTGCCGAGGACCGTGAGCACCGCCAGCGCGGCGACCGCCGCCGCGACCGCGCGGGAGAGGTCTCCGGCCGCCGTCCTGATCGCCCGTACCCCGAGCACGGTGAGCAGGATGACGGGCAGGTAGACGAACCGGGGCTCGCCGTCCGTCGCGATGCCCAGCACGACCGGGACCAGCACGGAGGTGGCACCGAGGAAGACCGTGCGCCGGTCGTCGGGGACGGCCCGGCGCCCGCGCAGCCGCCGGATCGCGGCGGCCGTCGCCGCCAGTCCCGCGAACATCACCACACCCCCGAGGTCCCCCGCCAGCCGGTACGGCAGGATCGCCAGGTAGTAGAGGAGCCCGTCGCCGATGAAGGCCCGCTCGGCCTGCGAGGTGGCCCGGGTGAGGAGCCCGAGCGGCGAGCCGGTGAGCCGGGTGGCGTACAGGAAGTGGGGGAGTATCCCGAGCAGGATCGCGCCGCCCGCCAGGGCGAGCCGGCGGCCGTGGGCGAGCCAGGCCCGCGGACCGTACGCCAGCAGGGCGGCGAACGCGATGGCGGCGAGGTTGCCGACCACCCCGTAGCGGAGGTGGAAGGCGGCCAGCACCAGGGGCGGAAGGGCGAACAGGGCCCGGGACCCCGGTCTCTCCTGGGCGCGGGTCAGGGCGAAGACGATCAGCAGCAGCAGGCCCGTGGAGCCGATGTCGTTGAGGAACTCGGGCACCCGGCGGAGGAATCCGAGGCCGCTGAGGAGCAGCAGCCCGGTGAGAACCGCCGTCGACGGGGTGGTCCAGCGGGCGGCCACCGCGAGGACGACGGCCATGGTGAAGAGGGCCAGCAGAAGGGTGACGGCACGGAGCGCGCCGACGCTGTCGTCGACGCGCAGGGCCAGGGTGCCGAGCAGCGGGAGCCCGATCGGGCGGTAGACCCCCCACCCGGCGTCGGGCGGCCCGCCCTCGGTCCAGGAGCGCGCCTTGTTGGCGTACACCGACTCCTCGTGGCCGATCCAGGGTTCGTCGTCCTGGAGCACCGCCCAGACCCCGGCGGTGAGCGCGAGCACCCCGGCGGCCGGGAGACCCCGGGGGAGCCCGGCCGCGCGCAGGGGGCGTCTCCCCGGATGCGCGGAGGGGAGCCGCCCGCCCCTGCCCAGCCACAACAACGGGGCGCCGAGCAGGAGTAACGGCCAGGGCTGCCACCCCGGCAGGAAGCCGCCCGCGCCCGCCGCGAGCAGCACCTGCTGAAGCGCGGCGAGCGCGGTGACCGCGAGACCGGCGTGCCGGGCCCAGGGCCGGTCGCGCGGTGGTGTGCGTGTGTCCGAGGTTGTTCTGTCGTGCCCCACGGGGGCTTGGACCGGGGTGCGGGGCGCGATGGTTCCGTGCCGGGCCTATTACCGGATCATCGGCCGGAAGTGGGTCCACGGACCACCGGAACCGGGGACGGCCGTGGTGGTACGGGGGTCCGGCCGCCGGCCGGCACCGGCGAAGGCCGCTCCGGAGCGCCTTCGCGAGGAGGGGACCCGCCGGTGGCGCCGAACGTGCGGGCGCCGTCGGCGCGGAGCCGGCGATGCGGTCCCCGGCGCCCGGCTCCCGTGGTCCGTTGTCGCTGTGGTGTCGGGCGTCCCGCGCCGGGTGGCGGGTCCCGGAGGTGTGCGGCTGTTCACCGGTCGGGCAGTTCTCCGTGTGGTGCCGGGTGTCCCGCGTGGGGTGGTGGGGCCCGGAGGTGTGCTTGCGGCCGTTCACCGGTCGGGCGGTCCTCCGACGGCTCCCGGATCATCTCCGGCGCGGGCGCGGGCCGTTGCCGCGCGCGGCCGTGGCCGCGCGGCGGGGGGTGTGGCGGAGCCCGGCCGGCACGGCCGTCCGGTGCCGGCCGGCGGCGGAGGAGGACACCCCATACCCAGCCCCTCAAGACACAAGAAAAGCGGGCAAACCCGGCTAATCTCGCCCCATGACCTGGCTGCGGGCGCTGAAACAGACCACCCGCACCGGACTCACCCTCGAACGGCGCCGGCTCGAACCCCTCGTGGCCCTGCGCGGAGCCATCGGCCTGGCGCTGGTTGTCGGCGGGGCGCTGGCGCTGTTCGGTCCGATGGTGGCCGTCAGCTCGGCGTTCGGGGCGCACCAGGCCGCGCTCGCGATCTACCAGCGGAGCTGGCGCCCCCGGCCGGTGCTGGCGCTCGCCTCCGGGACCAGCCTCGCGATCTCCACCTTCCTCGGGTATCTGACCGCCTTCCACCTCCCCCTCTTCATCCTGCTGCTCGCGGTGTGGACCTTCGGCGCGGGGCTGGCGTGGGCGATCGGGCCCACGGTCGGGGTGATCGCCGCGTCCAATGTGGCGATCATGCTGATCACCATCACCCTGCCCGCCTCGCTCGCGGAGGCCGCCGAGCACGCGGCGGTCATCGCGGTCGGCGGGGGCGTCCAGGCGCTGCTGATCGTGCTGTTCCCGGTGCGGCGCTGGGGCGCGCAGCGCGACGCGCTGGCCGACGCGCTCGCGGCGGAGGCGGACTACGCGCGGCGGCTGCGCGAGAACCCCACCGCCTCCTTCGACCCCGAGCCCCTGATGGTGGCCCGCAGCGCCGCCGCCGTCACCCCGCGCCAGGCCCGGCGCAGACCGGCCGAGCTGCACGGCGCGCGGGGGATCGCCGAACGTGTCCGACCGGTGCTGGCCTCGCTCGCGGACCCGGCGGTGGGGGTGGCGGTGGAGGGGCCCGAGCGGGAGCGGGTGCGGGAGGTGCTGGCCGCCGCCGGGACCGTGCTCGACGCCGCCGCGCACGCGATCCGCAGGGGCGACCCGGTCCGCATCCCGCCGGAGGCGCTCGCCGCGCTGAAGAACCCGGACACGCTCACGCTGCTCGGCGGGCCGCCCCGGCGGGCGGTGATCCGGCTGGCGGCGCTGATGGACGACGTGGTGGAGACCGCGCGAGGGGAGGGCACCCCCGAGGAGTCCCACCGGGACCGGCCCCCGCTGCACCGGCTGCTCCCCGGGGCGGTGCGGGCGGTACGGGCTGAACTGCGCCGGGACTCACCGGTGCTGCGGCACGCCATCCGGGTGTCGGCGGTGGTCTGCGCGGGCTATCTGGTCGGTACGGCCCTGCCGCTGGGGCACGGCTACTGGGCGCCGATGACCTCCGTGATGGTGATGCGGCCGGACTTCTCCCAGACGTACGCCCGTTCCGTGGCCCGCTTCGGCGGCACCCTGATCGGGGTCGGGGTGGCCACGGCCGTGGTCCAGGGCTCGCACCCGGGGGTGCCGGTCTCCGGGTGCCTCGCCGTGCTCTGCGCTTTCGCCGTGTATCTGTCGCAGCGGACCGGCTATGTGGCGACCAATGTCGCGGTCTCCGCCTATGTGGTCTTCCTGCTGAACATGGGCGGTGAGGACGCCGGCCAGACCGTCCCCGAGCGGGTGGTCCTCACGCTGGTCGGCGGGCTGGTCGCGATGGTGGCGTACGCCCTCTACCCGGCGTGGGAGACCCCCCGGCTCCGCAACCGGCTCGCCGACTGGCTGAAGGCGGACGGCCGGTACGCGGCGGCCGTCGTCGATCACTACGCGCACCCGGCGGACACCGACAACCAGGAGGTCCGCCGGGCACTGCTGGCCGCCCGGGACGCCCGGATCGTCTGGCAGGACGCGCTGGCGCGCGCGATCCACGAGCCGGTACGGGCCCGGGGGCTGACCCGGGCCGGCGCGGAGGCGGCCGAGCACGCGCTCGCGCAGATGGGCCGCAGCGCGATGCTGATGGAGGCCCATCTGCCGGAGCACGGCGCCGTCCCGGTCCCGGCCGCCGCCGCGCTCGCGGACGCGCTCCGGCAGGACACGGAGCGGGCCGCGAAGGCGGTGCGCGAACGCCGGCCGCTGCGGTGGGACCGGGTGCGGGCCGCCCTCGCGGAGTGGGAGGACGACGACACCGTGCTCAGCGGCGGGACCGCGCTGCTCGCGGAGGCGCTGGAGGAACTGGCGGACGCGCTCTCCGACGGGGTGCGCGACTGACGGCCGCCGCCCGGGAGGGCTCAGGACGCCGGAACGGCGTCCAGCTTGGGCAGCTTGGTGGGCAGGCTGTCCAGCTTCGCCTTGGTGAGGGTGTCGGTGATCCCGTCGCCCCAGTCGACGACGAGCTTCTTCGCGTCCGCCGACCTGACGGTGCCCATGGTGCGCTTCTGCTTGCCGCCCGCGCAGGTCATCGCCAGCATCTGGTCGCCGTGGTCGGCCACCTCGCCGTTGCAGGCCCCGTCGGCGGTGAGGAGGACGACGGTCTTGTCCTTGATGCCGATGGTCACGGTCGTGCCGTCGGTGCGCCCCATCCACTGGCCCTGGAGCGCGGCGGGGTCCGCCTTCCCGGCCGTGGCCTCCGGCGCGTCCGGGGCGTCCGACGCGGCACCCTCGTCCTTGCCGCTCTCCTTCTCCTGCCCCTTGGAGGAATCGGCCCGGGAGGTGTCGGTGCCGCCGCTGTCGTCGCCCGCGCATCCGGAGAGAACGAGTGAGGCCGCGGCGACAAGTCCGGCCGCGGCCATGGAAGTACGTATACGCACGAAGCTGTCCCCTTGGGTGGGTTGACGGTCGGCGCCAAGCTACCAGGGCGACTTCGAGCCCTTCGGGTACGCATGGGTGTACGGGGCATGCGCGGCGCCGGGGGTCGCGGAGTACGCCATCGGGCGCATACCGGGGTCCGCCGACTGGGCGACAACGCCGATACCCGGCGCGTGTATTGGGTTATCACGTGGAGACTGGCACCAGAACGCCGCGGAACACGTCTCTTCCTGTGCGGGACTGATTCGGCCCCGGGACGGCGCAGGTCACGGAAGTGCCTTCGCGGGCGGGCGGCGACTTCTGGCCCCGGCCGGAATCCACCCCGTTACGGGCGGGAACTGTAACCACGGGAATACCGCGCGTGCACGTGCATATGCCCGTGCTATCGCTCATGCATTCGCACGTGAAACAGAGCTATGATCCGGGACAGTTGACACATGCACCTTGTAGCCCGGGAGCGTCTCGTGCACCACTCGTACAACGGCATGGCGGCCACCGAGCTCCACGGGGTCGTCTGGCAGAAAAGCAGGCACAGCAACTCCCAGGGCTCGTGCGTGGAGTTCGCCAAACTGCCCGGCGGGAATGTCGCGATGCGCAACTCCCGGCACCCGGACGGCCCCGCGCTCGTCTATACGCCCGCCGAGATCACGGCGCTGCTCCTGGGTGTCAAGGACGGGGAGTTCGACCACTTGGTGGCGGGGAGCTGACCGCTCGACCCGCTCCGCCCCGTGTGCTCCGCGCCCCTTCGGCGGATGTGCCGGCGAAGGAGAGGCGGGCCCGCCCCCCGAAGCCGGGCCCGCTCCCCGGCTCGTACGGCCCGGCTTCTCGGTCCGGGCCTAACCCAGCCGGAACAGCGCCCACACGACTTTGCCGTGCAGGGCCCCGGCGAGCGGGTGCCACCCCCAGCTGTCGCTGAAGGAGTCCACGAGAAACAGCCCCCTGCCGGATTCCGCCGTCCCCCTGGGGTCGGGGAAGGAGGTCTCGTCACCGTCGAAGGCGCCGGGACTGTCCGGGCTGGGGTCGCGCACCGCGCACACCAGCCGTCCCGGCCAGCGCATCAGATGCAGCCGGACGGGCGGGTCCTGCGCCTCGTGCGCCGCCGTCTCCCCGGGCAGGGCGTGCCGCAGCGCGTTGGTGACGAGTTCGGAGACGACCAGGGCGACATCGTCGAAACGCTCGCCCAGACTCCATCCCCCGAGGGTGACCCTGGTGAACTGCCGCGCCCCGCGCACCGCTTCGAAGCGTCCGGGCAGTGAGCACGACGCCGAACTCGACACCCTCGCGGGATCGATCGGAGGCAGCCCCTGCCGTAACGGCTCGAGCATGGTCGATCCATTCGTCCCCATGCGAGGCACTCCCCGGGAATCGCGGCTGTGGCGCTACAACACGAACGAGCACGCAGGTGCGGCGAGGACCATGGTTCCGAATGCGTTGGGCAGATGCAAGGGCAGATGCACGTGCACGTGACCGTGATGTCCTTGTCCGTGGCGATTCCTCGTCATATCTTTCTCTGATCTCTTTCATGGTCTTCCCAAGGGAGTCCCATTTCCGTAACCGGATGAGTACGCGCTGAAGTGTTTTGGTGGCAGAATCGCGCACTTGAGGCCCGGGGGGTGCCTCAGTCTGTAAGAGGAGTCCGCACAGGACCGACGAGACGCATGACGAGGTTGGGGAGGGTTGGAGTCGTGACCGTTGGCGAGTCGTGGGCCGAAGGGCCGGGTGGGGGTTCCGTGGTGCGGCGCATCCTGTTGGGCTCGCAGCTGCGGAGACTGCGCGAGTCACGCGGTATCACCCGGGAGGCGGCCGGCTACTCGATCCGCGCGTCCGAGTCAAAGATCAGCCGTATGGAGTTGGGTCGGGTGAGCTTCAAGGCGAGGGATGTCGAAGACCTGCTGACGCTCTACGGAGTCGCCGACGAAGTCGAGCGCGGCGCGCTCCTCGGCCTCGCCAAGGAGGCCAATGTCGCCGGGTGGTGGCACAGTTACAGCGATGTGCTGCCCGGCTGGTTCCAGACATATGTGGGACTGGAGGCGGCGGCGTCCCATATCCGTCTCTACGAGGTCCAGTTCGTGCACGGAATGCTCCAGACCGAGTCGTACGCCCACGCGGTGGTCACCCGGGGCATGCCCGACGCGCCGAAGGACGAGATCGACCGCCGGGTCGCCCTGCGGCTCGAACGGCAGAAGGTGCTGGTCTCCGAGCGGGCGCCCCGGCTGCACGCGATCCTCGACGAGGCGTCGCTGCGCAGGCCCTACGGCGACCGCGCCGTCATGCAGGGCCAGTTGAAGCATCTGATCGAGGTCTCCGAGCAGCCGAACATCACCCTTCAAGTGATGCCCTTCAGCTTCGGCGGTCATGCGGGCGAGAGCGGCGCGTTCGCCATGCTGCGCTTTCCCGAGTCGGACCTGTCCGACATCGTCTATCTGGAGCATCTCACCGGCGCGCTGTATCTGGACAAGCGCGAGGAAGTCGCCCAGTACGAGAAGGTGATGACCCGCCTCGGGGAGGACAGTCCGGACCCGGCCGAGAGTCGCGATGTTCTGCGTGGTCTACTCCAACTCACCTAATGCGTAAGTATAGTGACGTGGCATCAGACGCGCTTCTTTGTGAGGTTCTGAGGTTCTGGCGTTCCGACGTTCTTGACGGGTGAGGGATCGGTATATGTCCTTGTTCAGCGAGCTGGCCCACCAGTACATCGATGGCACGTGGCGGCCCGGGAGCGGCTCCTGGGACATCATCGATTTCAATCCGTACAACGGGGAGAAACTGGCCTCCATCACGGTCGCCACCGCCGCCGAGGTCGACGAGGCCTATCGCGCGGCCGAGCGCGCCCAGGTCGCCTGGGGCGAGACCAGTCCGTACACCCGCCGGACCGTCTTCGAGAACGCGCTGCGCATCATCGAGGAGCGCGAGCAGGAGATCACCGAGGCGATCATCGCCGAGCTGGGCGGCACGTACATCAAGGCCGGCTTCGAACTGCACCTCGCCAAGGAATTCCTGCGCGAGGCGATCCAGCTCGCCCTCCGCCCCGAGGGGCGGATTCTGCCCTCCCCGGTGGACGGCAAGGAGAACCGGGTCTACCGGCTGCCCGTGGGGGTCGTCGGGGTGATCAGCCCCTTCAACTTCCCCTTCCTCCTCTCCATCAAATCCGTCGCGCCCTCGCTGGCGCTCGGCAACGCCGTGGTGCTCAAGCCCCACCAGAACACCCCGATCTGCGGCGGTTCCCTGGTGGGCAAGGTCTTCGAGGACGCGGGGCTGCCGCCGGGGCTGCTGAATGTCGTCATCACCGATATAGCGGAAATCGGCGACGCGCTGATCAGCCATCCGATTCCCAAGGCGATCTCCTTCACCGGCTCCGACAAGGTGGGGCAGCATGTCGCCACCGTCTGCGCGGCCAACTTCAAGCGGGCTATCCTGGAACTGGGCGGGAACAGCGCGCTGATCGTGATGGACGACGCGGATATCGACTATGCCGTCGACGCCGCCGTCTTCAGCCGTTTCGTGCACCAGGGCCAGGTCTGTATGGCCGCCAATCGCGTTCTGGTGGACCGCTCGGTGGAGCGGGAGTTCACCGAGAAGTTCGTCGCGAAGGTGCGGACCCTGAAGGTCGGCGATCCGGCCGACCCGGCGACGCACATCGGCCCGCTGATCAACTCACGGCAGGCGGACGCCGTCACCACCCTGGTGGAGCAGACCATCGCGGCCGGCGCGACCGCGCTGCTGCGCGGCGGCGCCGTCGACAATCTGGTCGAGCCCTCGGTGATCACGGGTATCGCGACCGACTCCCCGGTGCTGGGCCAGGAGATCTTCGGCCCGGTGGCGCTGATCGTGCCCTTCGACGGGGAGGAGGAGGCGATCAGGATCGCCAACGACACCCCGTACGGGCTGAGCGGCGCCGTCCACACCGCCGACATCGAGCGCGGGGTGCGGATCGCCAAGCGCATCCACACCGGAATGATCCACATCAATGACAGCACCGTGCACGACGAGCCGATCGTGCCCTTCGGGGGCGAGAAGCACTCGGGCAGCGGACGGCTGAACGGCGAATCGATGATCGAGGCGTTCACCACCCAGAAGTGGATCTCGGTGCAGCACGGCCGTTCGCGGTTCCCCTTCTGAGCGGCCCTCCCCATCGGGCGGCCCCGCGCACGGGGAGGAGCGGGCCAGGGGCCACGGGGGACGGAAGGTGTCCGCTGTGGCCCCTGGCGTTCGCGGTGCCGGGAGGAGGGGTCAGCCCCGCAGCTCGGCCAGCCGGGCCAGGGCGTCCCGGACGGACTCCCGCTCCGCCCCGGTCAGCTCCACCGACGCGGCCCGCTCCAGCAGCGCGCGCGCCGACTCCGGGTCGCCCTGCCGCTGGGCTATGTCGCCGCGCAGCACCAGCAGCCGCAGAAGCTGCCCGGGCTCCGGCCGCTCGTCCGTCAGCCCCAGCGCCCGGTCGATGATCCGCGCGGCCCCCGGCAGATCGTCCTTGGAGTCCGTGTACAGATCCGCCATGTGCAGCGCCCGCTCGAAGGTGCCCTTCGGCACGGGCCGGTGGCTCTGGTCCTCGCTGATCGCCTGCCCGACCCGGATCGAGTTCCCCGTGGGATCGGTCATCAGGAACTGGCGCATGCCGTACGACATGTCCTTCAGTGGGCCGATGCGCGGCAGACCCCGGGCGGGGACGCGTCCGTACGCGGCCTTCAGCCCCGTGCGGAAGGCGGTGTGCAGGGTGTCGACATCGTCGGTGGTGATGTAGCAGCCGGAGTAGGACGAGGCGGGGTCGTACTCCTTCATGCCCAGGAACTGGAGTTCGACTGCACCGCGCTCGACCACCACATAGGCGTAGGGGCTCTTCTGGTGGAACGTCGTCGCGAATCCGAGCGCGGTGTAGAACTCGATCAGCGATGGCATCAGTTCGGTCCGGCAGGGGAGGAGGGGGATCGTGTTCTCGGCCATCCTGAGAGACTAGGCAAAGTTGAATAGTGTGGTCAAAGTTGATGAGAGTGGGGTTTCGGCCATGTCAGTGATCCGGCTGCTGGTCCTCGGAGCCGTCCGCCAGCACGGGCGGGCGCACGGTTACCAGGTCCGCAACGATCTGGAGTTCTGGGGCGCGCACGAGTGGTCGAACGCCAAGCCCGGCTCGATCTACCACGCCCTGAAGCAGATGGCGAAGCAGGGGCTGCTGCACGCCCACGAGGTCGCCCCCTCCACGGCCGGCGGCCCTCCGCGCACCGAGTACGAGCTGACCGCCGAGGGTGACGCGGAGTATCTGCGGCTGCTGCGGGAGTCCCTGACCGGCTACGACCAGAAGATGGATGTGCTGTCGGCGGGTGTCGGCTTCATCGTCGACCTGGAGCGCGCCGAGGCTGTCACCCTGCTGCGGGAGCGGGTCCGCGCGATGAGGGAGTGGCGGTCGTCCGTGACCGACTACTACACCCCCGAGGAGGGGCCGGGGCAGCTCGGGCACATCGGCGAGATCATGAATCTCTGGGTCTCCTCCGCCGACTCCGGCGCGGAGTGGACGCTCGGCCTGATCGAGCGGATCGAGGGCGGCGCCTATGTCTTCGCCGGCGAGGGGGACCGGCAGGTGCTGGTCCTCGGCGAGGGGGAGGCGAACCCGTATGCGACGGGGGAGCCGCACGAGGGGGACGCCGGCTAGGGAGTTTCTTTCGGGTCGAGCCCGGCACGATCCGAAAGAGACGACCCAGGAGCCGGGCGGGCGCCCGGACTGCTCAGGGCGGCCGGTGGTGCCTGCGGTGGTGCCTGCGGTGGTGCCTGCGGTGGTGCGGCAACGGTCAGTGGTGGAAGGCCGTCGCCGTCGCCGCGTCCTTGCCCAGCGGCTCCGACTGGCGGCGCAGCTCCGGCAGGAGCTGGTCCAGATCCTCCAGCAGCAGCTCCGCCAGATCGGAGGAGAAGCCGTTCCGGACGACCACCCGCAGCACCGAGAGGTCCTGGCGGTTCGCCGGGAAGGTGTAGGCGGGGACCAGCCAGCCGTGTTCGCGCAGCCGCCGGGAGACGTCGAAGACATCGAAGTTCCGCACCCCGGGCGCGGTGGTCAGCGCGAAGACCGGCAGTTCGTCGCCCCGGGTCAGCAGCCGGAAGTCGTCGAGCGCCGCGAACTTCCCCGCCAGACCGGACGCGATGTCCCGGGCGGCCTGCTGAACGGCCCGGTAGCCCTCCCGGCCCAGCCGCAGAAAGGTGTAGTACTGCGCGACGACCTGGGCGCCCGGCCGGGAGAAGTTGAGCGCGAAGGTGGGCATGTCACCGCCCAGATAGTTCACCCGGAACACCAGCTCCTCCGGCAGCTCGGCCGATGAGCGCCACAGCGCCCACCCCACCCCGGGGTAGACCAGCCCGTACTTGTGCCCCGAGGTGTTGATCGAGCTGACGCGCGGCAGCCGGAAGTCCCAGACCAGCTCCTCGTCCACGAACGGCGCGACCATCGCGCCGGACGCCCCGTCCACATGGACGGGGATGTCGAGCCCGGTCCGCTCCTGGAGTTCGTCGAGCGCCGCGCAGACCTCCGCCACCGGCTCGTACGACCCGTCGAAGGTCGAGCCCAGGACCGTGACCACACCGATGGTGTTCTCGTCGCAGAGGTCGGCGGCGATCCGGGGATCGATGTGGAAGCGGTCGCCGTCCATGGGCACCTGGCGCGCCTCCACCTCCCAGAAGTTGCAGAACTTGTCCCAGCAGACCTGCACATTGACGCCCATCACCAGATTGGGCCGCGCACCCGCCGGGTAGCGGTCGGCGTTCCGCGCCGCCCAGCGCCGCTTGAGCGCCATCCCCGCGAGCATGCACGCCTCGCTCGAACCGGTGGTGGAACAGCCCACGGCGGCACCGGGATCGGGCGCGTTCCACAGATCGGCGAGCATCGCCACACACCGCCGCTCCAGCTCGGCGGTGCGCGGGTACTCGTCCTTGTCGATCATGTTCTTGTCGCGGCACTCGCCCATCAGCACCCCGGCCTGCGGTTCCATCCAGGTGGTGACGAAGGTGGCGAGATTCAGCCGTGCGTTGCCGTCGAGCATCAGCTCGTCATGGACCAGCCGGTACGCCGTCATGGGCGGCAGCGGCCCGTCGGGGAGCCGGTGCGTCGGTGGCGCCGAGGTCATTCCGCTGACGGGGTCGGCCTCCCCGTAGAAGGGGTTGAGGGAGAGCCGGCGCCGCTCGCGCGCCTGGTCCGATGGTCTGTTCGCGCCCTGGTGGAGTGGCATCCGGGCCTCGCCGCCTTTCCGCGTACGCGTACACACTCGGCTCCCAGGCTCGTACGGGGGCGCATCGCCCGCAACGCGAGCCCCCGCGCCCACCCGTGTGCGGGGCGCGCGCCGCCCGGCATCGCTCACTCCAGGTGTCCGTACCCCTACATTGGGTGGCTCGCCCTCCCCTCCGCTCCCGTGGTCCGGGTGCCCGACGAAGGATGGTCATGCCGCACACCACGCGAGGCCGGACGCCCCTGAGAAGCGCGCTGCGGGGGACGCCGTGACCGCCCTCGCGCTCGGACCGGGCTGGCTCGATCCCGACTATCTGATCGGCGCCTTCGGCCTCATCGGCGTCCTGGTCATCGTGTTCGCCGAGTCCGGGCTGCTCATCGGGTTCTTTCTGCCGGGCGACTCGCTGCTGTTCACCACCGGCCTGCTGGTGACGGCCGGGAAGCTGGACGGCCTGCCGCTGTGGGCGGTCTGCGCCCTGATCGTGTGCGCGGCCGTCATCGGCGACCAGGTCGGCTATCTCTTCGGCCGCAGGGTCGGCCCGGCGCTCTTCAAGCGGCCGGACTCCCGGCTCTTCAAGCAGGAGAACGTGGAGAAGGCCCACGACTTCTTCGAGAAGTACGGCCCCAAGTCGCTGGTGCTGGCGCGCTTCGTGCCGATCGTGCGGACCTTCACCCCCGTCGTCGCCGGTGTCAGCCGGATGGACTACCGCTCGTTCGTCGTCTTCAACATCATCGGCGGGGTGCTCTGGGGCGCCGGGGTGACCCTGCTGGGCGCGGCGCTCGGCAGGGTCGCGCTGGTGCACCAGCACATCGAGAAGATCCTCCTGCTCATCGTGGTGCTCTCGGTGCTGCCCATCGTGATCGAGGTGCTGCGGGCCCGCGCCCACGCCCGGAGGGCGGCGGAGGCCGCGGAGCCCGCCGCCCCCCGCGGCTAGGGAGTTTCTTTCGGATCGGGCCGGATCGGTGAGCGGTGCCAGGGCTCGCGAGCCCGGCACGATCCGAAAGAGACGACCTAGAACCCCCGGGTGCGCTTCGCCGCGCGGCGCGGTTCGCCGGAGCGGATCGCCCCGCCCGGCACCCTCAGGAAGAGCCGGGACATCTCACCGCCGAGGTTCACCCCGATCGCGATGGCCAGCGCCAGGGCCGACGCCTTGGAGAGGGAGGCGAGACCCGCGTTGAGATCGCCCCGGGCGATCGCCAGCAGCCCGAAGTAGGTCGCGCTGCCCGGCAGCAGCGGCCCGATCGCCGCCGTCACATAGGGCAGCGCGGAGGCGAAGCGGTAGCGCGAGAGCATCTGCCCGAAGAGGCCCACCAGCCCGGCCGCCACGGCCGTCGCCGCGACCGGCGGCACATCCGAGGTGTTGGCCAGCGCTCCGTACACCACCCAGCCGATACCGCCGTTCAGCGTCACCAGCCAGACCGTGTCCCGCTCCTGCTGGAGCAGGACCGCGAAACAGAGCGAGAGGCCCATCGCGGCCAGCAGCTGGATCTCCGGGCGCTCCACGGCCTTGAGCGCGGTCTCCGGGGTGAGGGCCGCGCCGAGCGCGATCCCCAGATAGAGCACGAGCAGCACCCCGATGACGATGCCGACGATCAGATAGACGACCTCCAGGAGCCGGGCGGCGGCGGTGATGTAGAAGCCCGTCAGCCCGTCCTGGACGCCCGCGACCAGCGCCCGTCCCGGGATCAGCGCGAACAGCCCACCGGTGATCACCGCCGAGGCGCGGACGTCGAGCGGGGAGAGGATCAGCGCCACCCCCATCGCCGCCGGGGGCATCGCGGCGGCCACGAACTGATAGAACTCCGGCAGCCCGCGCCCCGCGCAGAGCCAGGCCAGCCGGTCGCCGAGCATGGCGCTGATCGCCGCCGCCAGGAAGACCAGCACATCACCGCCGACCAGCACGGACGCCGATCCTGCCAGCAGCCCGCCGGCGACCGTGAGCGCCCAGCCGGGGTAGGGGTGCCGGTTGCGGCGCATCTCCGCGAGCCGGCGGTAGGCCTCCTCCAGGGAGACCTCGGTGTCCGGGGTGCTGATGTCGTGGACCAGCCGGTAGACCGCCGCCAGCCGGGTGTAGTCGGTGCCCCGGCGGCGCACCGTCCGGTTCGCCGTCACCGGGTCGTCCACCAGCGACGGCTGGTAGGTGATCGACAGCAGGGTGAAGGTGACGGTCGGCTCGCACCGGTCGAGTCCGTACGAGCGGGAGATCGCGAACATCGCGGCCTCGACGTCCTCCGCGCCCTCGCCGCCCGCGAGCAGCAGTTCGCCGATACGGAGAGTGAGGTCGAGCACCCGGGGCACGGCGGGGCCGGCCTCGTCGGCCTTCTGCACGGTGTCGGGCACCGGCCGCTCGCCCACCGGCATCCGCAGCATCGCGCGCATCCGGTCCTGCCAGGGCGCGTCCTTGGTCAGCCGGACGGCGGGGATGCCGTGCGACGGGGTGAACGCGGGCGGGGAGTGGCGGAAGCTGTAGGTGCTGGGCGTGGCGAAGGCGGAACCTTCCTGCTCCGGCGGGGCCTCGGGGGCCGCCCCCGGCGGAAGGCTGAACTCCGAGGTGGGGTGGTCCTCCTCCGGGGGCTCCGGCGGCTCGACCCCGGCCGGCGGGGTGAAGGCGCTGTGGGCCTCGTCGGACAGGGGTTTGCGGTCCTCGGGGAGGGCCGGCAGCGGGGGGAGCGCGCCCAGCGGGTCCGGGCGCGGAGGTGCGCTCGGGCCCGCCGGCTCCGGTGTCCCCGCCGGCTCCGGTGGCTCCGGTGTCCCCGCCGGCTCCCGGGGGACGAGCGGGTGGGTGCCCGCCGGCCCGTCCGGGGCCGGGCCGTCGGGGTCCCGGCCCCGGCGCCCGCTCCGGCTCCGGCCCCCTCCGTCCCCGGGGGCCCGGTCCTCGGGGCCCTTCCGGCCCTTCCGGTTCCCGCGGCCCGCGGGCCCCTCGCGGTCCCCGGGGTCCCGGCCCTCGGGGGCCCGGTTCTCGGGGTCCTGGCCCTTGGGGTCCCGGTCCTTCGGAACCTCCGGCTCCGCCACCACGTGATGCCCTCGCTCCCTCTCGCTCGTGTCGCCGGTGTCCGTGTCAGCTCAGTATGTGCGTGGACATGGCGACGTACGACTCCGGGGATCTTCTGCCCCACGCACCACGGGCGGGACACCTGCCAAGGTGTCCCGCCCGTGGTGAAACGCGGTGAAGCGCCGGTACGACGGCGTCAGTGCGCGCCGCCCTTCGCCTCCAGGCGCTTGTAGGAGGCCTCGATCTCGGCCTCGGCCTCGGTGCGGCCGACCCAGTTGGCACCCTCGACGGACTTGCCGGGCTCCAGGTCCTTGTAGACCTCGAAGAAGTGCTGGATCTCCAGGCGGTCGAACTCCGAGACGTGGTGGATGTCCCGCAGGTGCTCCACGCGCGGGTCCGAGGCCGGCACGCAGAGCAGCTTGTCGTCGCCGCCCGCCTCGTCGGTCATCCGGAACATGCCGATCGCGCGGCAGGTGATCAGGCAGCCGGGGAAGGTCGGCTCGTCCAGGATCACCAGGGCGTCCAGCGGGTCGCCGTCCTCGCCGAGGGTGTTCTCGACAAAGCCGTAGTCCGCCGGGTAGCTGGTCGAGGTGAAGAGCCGACGGTCCAGACGAATCCGTCCCGTCTCGTGGTCCACTTCGTACTTGTTCCGCGAACCCTTCGGGATCTCGATGGTGACGTCGAACTCCACGTGTGGCTCCTCCATGATCAACACAAAATATCCGGTGGTGCTGTGCCCTTCCGGGGAGTGCTCCCCGGACCCCCAGCCGTGTGGTCACTGGTGCCGACCGGGTGCTGACTGGGGTGCCGTGCACACGGCAAGACGCAGTTCTGGTGATTAAGTGTCCCTCACGCAGGTGTGTGATCGCGAAAGGGGCTGGTGCGAGGTGCCGGTGATCAGGACATGGCAGCTCGCGGCAGGCGCGGCCGTGACCGGACTGGCCCTCGCCGCCGGGGCCGTCCTGGCGGCCGGCCCCTGGGAGTCCGGGCAGCGCGAGGCCGAGCGGGAACGGGCCGCCGGCGCGGACCGGGCGTGGGCCTCCGGCGCGGGGCGCGCGGACAACCGCCCTCCCGCGCGCCCGCGCCCGGCGCCCGCGCCCAGCGCACCCGCGGTGCTCAGCGCGCTCGGCACCCCGGCACCCACCGGCCCCGCCGACGGGAAACCCGGCGAACTGGGCGAGGAACTCGGCCCCCTCTTCGCCGACCCCGGACTCGGCCCCCTGCGCACCGCGTCCGTCGTCGACGTCTCCACCGGACGGCAGCTCTACGGGAAGGGCGCCACCAGGGCGATGACCCCGGCCTCGACGGTCAAGATCGCCACCGCGGTCGCGGCCCTGACCGCGCTCGGACCCGACCACCGCGTCCCCACCACCGTCGTGGCGGACGGCAAGAGGATCACCCTGGTCGGCGGCGGCGACGCCGGGCTGGACCGGGCGGCCCTGCGCACCCTCGCCGAGCGGACCGCCCGCGCCCTGCGGGACCGGGGCGTCACCGGCGTACGCATGGCCTACGACACCTCCCTCTACCGGGGCAACCCGCTCCACCCCATCGGGATGAACGGCAATATCGCGCCCGTCACCGCCCTGATGGTCGACCAGGGCCGTATCGATCCCCGCGCCGCCGGATACACCGAGCGCAGCCACGACCCCGCCGGTGAGGCGGCCCGCGCCTTCGCCGGGATGCTCGGCCGGGCGGGGGTGCGGGTCACCGCCTCGCCCGCCCCCGGGCGGCCCGCCAAGGACTCCCGGCCGCTGGCCGAGGTGGTGTCCCGGCCGCTCTCCGCGCTCGTCGAACGGATGCTGACCGACAGCGACAACGACCTGGCCGAGGCGCTCGCCCGGCAGACCGCCCTGGCCACCGGCGAGAAGGCGGACTTCGCGGGCGCCGGACGGGCCGTGAGAGCGCAGCTCGCGAAGTCGGGCCTCCCGCTGGGCGGGGCGCGGTTCGCCGACGGCAGCGGACTCGACCGCAGGGGCCGGGTCTCGGCCGGTCTGCTCACCGCGCTGCTGGCCGAGGCGGCCCGCCCCGACCGCCCCGAGCTGCGCTCCGTGCTGACCGGACTGCCGGTCGCCGGCTTCAGCGGCACCCTGCGCGCCCGCTACTCCGACACCACCCCCGGCAGCGGGCTGATCCGCGCCAAGACCGGCACCCTCACCGGTGTGAACGCGCTCTCCGGCACGGTGGTGGCCCCCGATGGCCGACTCCTCGCCTTCGCCTTCCTGGCGGGCCGCACCACCTCGCGGGACGAGGCCCAGGACGCGCTGGACCGGCTGGCGGCGGCGCTCGTCTCCTGAGCCGTGCGCCCCCTGCCCGGCTCCGCCGGCCCCGACCGCGCGCGACCTGCTCGAACCGGTGCGCGAACAACACCCCGCCGCCGCGCGGGACCACCACGTACGGTTGACGCATGACGAGCATCGGTGGTGCCGAGATGGTCGACTGGAATCTCGCGGTGGCGACCGCGACCCGCTTCGTGCGGCCAGGACCCGACGTGAGCAAGGACGAGGCGCGTGCGATCGTCGCCGAACTGCGGCGGCATGCCAAGGCGTCCGAGGAGCATGTACGGGGCTTCACCCGCATGATCCCCGAGAACCACGCGCCGGAGGACACCCCCGTTCTGGTCGTGGACCGCGCGGGCTGGGTCAAGGCGAACGTGGCGGGCTTCCGCGAGCTGCTCAAACCACTGCTGGAGAAGATGCAGGAGCGCCGCACCGGCGGTGCCACGGGCGCGGTGCTCGGCGCCGTCGGCGGCAAGGTCACCGGCGTGGAGCTGGGGATGCTGCTGTCGTTCCTGGCCTCCCGGGTCCTCGGGCAGTACGAGACCTTCGCCCCCGCCTCCCGCGACCTGCCCGCCGGTGCCAGCGGGGGCGGGCGGCTGCTGCTGGTCGCCCCCAACATCGTCCATGTGGAGCGTGAGCTGGAGGTCGATCCGCACGACTTCCGCCTCTGGGTCTGTCTGCACGAGGAGACCCACCGGACCCAGTTCACCGGGGTGCCCTGGCTCCGCGACCATCTGGAGGGCGAGATCCAGGCGTTCCTGGGCGAGACCGACGTCGACCCGATGACGGTCCTGGAGCGGCTGCGGGAGGCCGCCCAGTCGCTGGCCGGGGCGCGGCCCGAGGGCGAGGAGGAGGAGAGCGGGCGCTCCATCGTCGAACTGGTCCAGACGCCCGCGCAGCGCGAGATCCTCGGCCGGCTCACCGCCGTGATGTCGCTCCTGGAGGGGCACGCGGACTATGTGATGGACGGTGTCGGTCCCGATGTCGTGGCCTCGGTCGCCGAGATCCGGGAGAAGTTCCAGCAGCGCAGGGCGCGCGGCGCCAGCCGGCTGGACCTGGCGCTGCGCAAGCTCCTGGGGCTCGACGCGAAGCTGCGGCAGTACCGTGACGGCGAGCGGTTCGTCCGGGCCGTCGTCGACGAGGTCGGCATGGACGGCTTCAACCGGGTCTGGACCTCGCCCAACACCCTCCCGACGAAGGCGGAGATCGCCAGGCCGGCCGAGTGGGTGGCGCGGGTGCACCGCAGGGCTGACTCCTGAGAGGGGGTTCCGCGCGGGGCGCCGCCTCCGGGCGGCGGGCCGGGCCGGCCGGAGGCCGGTGAGGCCGCGGGCCGGCTCCGGCCCCCCGGGGCGGGCTCCGCGGAGGACCCGGCCCCGAGGGGCCGCCGGCTTCCGGCGGACGCACCTCCGGGGGCCGCGGTCCGGGGGCGCGGTCCGGGAGGCGCGGGCCCGGGAAGCGCGGGTGGGGCTGACGCGGGTCCGGGAAGCGCGGGTCGGTGAGGCGCGGGTCCGGGAAGCGCGGGCGCGGCGGCGGGTCGCGCCACCCACGCGCCCTCGGGAGGGCCGGGGAGCGCCCCCTCGGGGGCACAGCATCACCCGTCCGAGGGACCCTGGGGCCGTAGGGAGCCGTGCGATGCTCGGTGAGCGGCTCGGTTCTGTCACCATCATCGCACTCTCAGTGACCGAATCACCGGCCGTGTCACTCACCGACGCTCACCGACGATCGCCGACGCCGACGGAAGCCGACGGAAGCCGACGGAGCCCCCACCGGGAACCCGACCGGCCGACGGAAGCCGATGGAAGCGGCGGAAGCGACCGACACCGACCGAACCACCGCTCCGACTCCTCACCGAGGTACCCCCCAACCTCCTTCACGAAGGGCACCGGACATGGGTCCCCATCCTGCGGTCGCGGCGATACGCCTGGCGGTCCGCCGCGTACTCCACGACGTACTGACCGAGTACCCCCCGCTCCCCGACCGGGTCACCACGGCACCCCCCGCCGACCGCGTCGCACGGCTGCGCCAGGCGGCGACCCCCGCCTGTGCCGCGGCGGCCTCGTCCGCCGCCTCGTCCTCCTCCGCCGGCCCCCTGGTGCTGGTGGCCTGCTCGGGCGGCGCCGACTCCATGGCGCTCGCCTCGGCCCTCGCCTTCGAGGCCCGGAAACTCTCCGTCCGGGCCGGCGGCATCACCGTCGACCACGGTCTCCAGCACGGCTCCGACCAACGTGCCTCCGAGGTCGCCGGGCGCCTGTCCGCGATGGGTCTCGAACCCGTCGAGGCCATCTCCGTCCGCGTCGGGCGGGGCGGAGGCCCCGAGGCCGCCGCCCGCGACGCCCGGTACGCGGCCCTGGACGCCGCCGCCGACCGCCACGGCGCCGTCGCCGTACTCCTCGGCCACACCCGCGACGACCAGGCGGAAACCGTCCTGCTGGGGCTGGCCCGGGGATCGGGGATTCGCTCCCTGTCCGGGATGGCCGCCGTCTCCGGGCGGCACGACCGCTACCGCCGCCCGTTCCTCCAGCTCGACCGGCAGACCGTCCGCAAGGCCTGCATGGTGCAGTCGCTGCCCGTCTGGGACGACCCGCACAACGCCGACCCCGCCTACACCCGCTCACGGCTGCGCCACGAAGGGCTGCCCGCCCTGGAGAAGGCCCTCGGCAAGGGAGTCGTCGAGGCCCTCGCCCGGACCGCGCAGCTCTCCCGCGACGACGCCGACGCCCTGGACACCTGGGCCGCCGACGCCGACTCGTCGGTGCGCGACGAGAGCGGCCAGCTGGAGTGCGCCAAGCTCTACGCGCTGCCGCCCGCCGTCCGCCGCCGGGTGCTGCGCCGGGCCGTGATCCAGGCCGGTTCCCCCGCCGGGTCCCTGTTCGCCCGTCATGTCGAGGAAGTGGACCGTCTGATCACCGGCTGGCGGGGCCAGGGAGCCATCAATCTGCCCGGCCGCGTCGAGGCGCGCCGGCAGAGTGGCAGACTTGTCATCCGGCAAGGCTGACGCAGCCGCGGTACGAGCACGGCGGCTGAGGTCACCCGGGAGCCCCTCGCGGGCCCCCGGATTCCCGGCCCCCCGGACCCCGGCAACTCCTGCCGGACCGGGGAAGCACCCCGGAACCCGGCGAGAGAAAGCGACCGCGTGAACGAGAAGGACATGGGCACCGACCTCCAGTCGGTGCTCATCACCAAGGAAGAGATCGACGCGAAGCTGGCGGAGCTGGCCGCGAAGGTCGACGCGGAGTACGAGGGCAAGGAGCTGCTGCTCGTCGGTGTCCTCAAGGGCGCCGTGATGGTGATGGCCGACCTGGCGCGGGCGCTCTCCAGCCCCGTCACCATGGACTGGATGGCGGTGTCGTCCTACGGCGCGGGCACCCAGTCCTCCGGAGTCGTCCGGATTCTCAAGGACCTGGACACCGACATCAAGGGCCGGCACGTCCTGATCGTCGAGGACATCATCGACTCGGGGCTCACCCTCTCGTGGCTGCTCTCCAACCTGGGGTCGCGCGAGCCCGCCTCGATCGAGGTGTGCACCCTGCTGCGCAAGCCGGACGCCGCGAAGGTCGCGCTCGATGTGAAGTGGGTCGGGTTCGACATCCCCAACGAGTTCGTTGTCGGCTATGGGCTGGACTATGCGGAGAAGTACCGCAACCTCCCCTTCGTCGGCACCCTCGCGCCCCACGTCTACGGCGGCTGATCCGGCGCCCCGGCCCGGTCCGGGAACCAAGGCCCCCTTTTCGCCGTTGGACCCTGGGAGGACGGGTTTGTCGTCCCGGGCGTGCGGTCACGGCAGCGATGCTGGGGTACCGTCCGAAGAACAGTCTTTTCTCACAGCAGCATTTACCTACGGGCAGGAGGGACGGGGCGACACCGCCCCGTATGGATGGACGTGAAGCGATACTTCCGTGGGCCGGTCATGTGGATCGTGCTGGCCGTCCTCGCCGTGGTCGTGTTGATGCAGGTCGTCGGCTCGTCGGGCGGCTACAAGACAGTGGACACCGGCCAGGTCGTCCAGGCGATCGACAAGAACCAGGTCGACTCGGTCAAGCTGACCACCGGCGACGAACAGATCATCAAGGTCGACCTCAAGGGCGACCACAAGGTCAAGGGCAGCGGCAAGATCCAGGCGAGCTATATCGGCACCCAGGGCGTCGCCCTCGCCGACAAGCTTCAGACGAAGTTCGAGAACGGTGACATCTCCGAGGGATACACCGTCTCGCCGTCGAAGCAGAGCCCGTTCATCTCGGTGCTGCTCTCCCTGCTGCCCTTCGTACTGATCGTGCTGGTCTTCCTGTTTCTGATGAACCAGATGCAGGGCGGCGGCTCCCGAGTGATGAACTTCGGGAAGTCCAAGGCCAAGCTGATCACCAAGGACACCCCGAAGACGACCTTCGCCGATGTGGCGGGGTCGGACGAGGCAGTCGAGGAACTCCACGAGATCAAGGAGTTCCTCCAGGAGCCGGCGAAGTTCCAGGCCGTCGGCGCCAAGATCCCCAAGGGTGTGCTGCTGTACGGCCCGCCCGGCACCGGCAAGACCCTGCTGGCCCGCGCCGTCGCGGGTGAGGCCGGCGTTCCCTTCTACTCGATCTCCGGATCGGACTTCGTCGAGATGTTCGTCGGCGTCGGCGCCTCCCGGGTGCGCGACCTCTTCGAGCAGGCCAAGGCGAACGCTCCGGCGATCGTCTTCGTCGACGAGATCGACGCCGTCGGCCGGCACCGCGGCGCGGGTCTCGGCGGCGGTCATGACGAGCGCGAGCAGACGCTCAACCAGCTGCTCGTCGAGATGGACGGCTTCGACGTGAAGGGCGGGGTCATCCTGATCGCCGCCACCAACCGGCCCGACATCCTCGACCCGGCGCTGCTGCGCCCGGGCCGCTTCGACCGGCAGATCGCGGTCGACCGCCCGGACATGCAGGGCCGGCTGGAGATCCTCAAGGTTCACCAGAAGGGCAAGCCGGTCGCCCCGGACGTCGACCTCGGCGCCGTCGCCCGGCGCACACCGGGCTTCACCGGCGCGGATCTGTCGAATGTGCTGAACGAAGCCGCGCTGCTCACCGCGCGCAGCGACAAGAAGCTGATCGACAACCACGCGCTGGACGAGGCGATCGACCGGGTGGTCGCGGGACCGCAGAAGCGGACCCGGATCATGTCGGACAAGGAGAAGAAGATCACCGCGTACCACGAGGGCGGCCACGCCCTGGTCGCGGCGGCTCTGCCGAACTCCGACCCGGTCCACAAGATCACCATCCTCTCCCGGGGCCGTGCCCTGGGGTACACGATGGTGCTTCCGGACGAGGACAAGTACTCGACCACCCGCAACGAGATGCTCGACCAGCTGGCCTACATGCTGGGCGGGCGCGCGGCCGAGGAGCTGGTCTTCCACGACCCGACCACCGGTGCGGCCAATGACATCGAGAAGGCCACCACCACGGCCCGCGCGATGGTCACGCAGTACGGCATGACCGAGCGCCTCGGCGCGATCAAGTTCGGCGGCGACAACACCGAACCGTTCCTCGGCCGGGAGATGGCGCACCAGCGCGATTACTCGGAGGAGGTCGCGGCGCTCGTCGACGAAGAGGTCAAGAAGCTCATCGAGACCGCGCACAACGAGGCCTGGGAGATCCTGGTCGAGAACCGCGATGTGCTCGACAACCTCGTGCTGGAGCTGCTGGAGAAGGAGACCCTCGGCAAGGAGCAGATCGCCGAGGTCTTCGCCCCGATCGTGAAGCGCCCGGCCCGTCCGGCGTGGACCGGTTCCTCCCGGCGGACACCCTCCACCAGGCCGCCGGTGCTCTCGCCGAAGGAGCTGGCCCTCACCAACGGGGCGGGCTCCGCGAACGGCTCGGCCGTGGACACCACCAAGGCCACCGAGGCGGCCCCGGCTCCGGCGCCCGCGCCGGAGGAGCGCCCGGAGAGCTGATCCGCGGCCCGGGCGACCGCAGGTCACCCGGGCCCGGAATGAATGCCGCGTCCCCCCAGGTTTTAGCCTGGGGGGACGCGGCATTCTGTACGACCGCAGCCCAGAGCAAGAGGAACGAGGCACAGATGACCGACCCCGTGACGCTGGACGGCGAGGGCACGATCGGTGAGTTCGACGAGAAGCGGGCCGAGAGTGCCGTGCGCGAGCTGCTGATCGCGGTCGGTGAGGACCCCGACCGTGAAGGGCTGCGGGAGACGCCCGGGCGGGTGGCGCGAGCGTACAAGGAGATATTCGCGGGGTTGTGGCAGCAGCCGCGGGACGTGCTGACGACGACGTTCGACCTCGGGCACGACGAGATGGTGCTGGTGAAGGACATCGAGGTGATGAGCTCGTGCGAGCACCACCTCGTGCCCTTCGTCGGGGTCGCGCACGTGGGGTACATCCCGTCGGCGGACGGGAAGATCACGGGGCTGTCGAAGCTGGCGCGGCTGGTGGATGTGTTCGCGCGGAGGCCGCAGGTGCAGGAGCGGCTGACGACGCAGATCGCGGACTCGCTGATGGAGATACTGGAGCCGCGGGGGGTGATCGTGGTGGTGGAGTGCGAGCACATGTGCATGACCATGCGCGGGGTGCGGAAGCCCGGTGCCAAGACGATCACCTCGGCGGTCCGGGGCCAGCTCCGCGACCCGGCCACCCGCAACGAGGCGATGTCCTTGATCATGGCCCGCTGACCCCACGACCTCCCTGGCGGGGCTGGCCCGCCCGGCCTTGCGAGCCTGAGCAGGGGCTCAGCCTCGCGGCGCGCCTGGGGGAACCTCAGCCTCTCGGCCGGCCTGAGCAAACCCAGTCCCCTGCGGGAGCACGGGCGCTCCACCCCCTCGGGTGGCTGAGGCACACCCTCTCAGCCCTTCCGGGTGGTTGAGGCCAAGCTCACCTGGCTCTTCGGGTGGCTGGGGCACACCTACCTGGCTCTTCGGGTGGTTGAGGCACACCTACCTGGCCTCTCGGGTGGTTGAGGCCACATCCACCAAGCTCCTCGGGTGGTTGAGGCACACCCACCCAGCCGCTCGGGTGGCTGTAGGCACACCCGCCTAGCTCCTCGGGTGGGCTGCGGTGCACCACCCCAGCCCCTCCGGCGTTTGAGGAGCGGGGGTTCGGGGGCTGGCCCCCGACCGTGGCTCGCAGGATGCGGGGCCCTGTGGACCAGGGTCCGTCCTCAAACGCCGGACGGGCTGCATCTTGCGGGGTGCGGGGTCCTGTGGACCAGGGTCCGTCCTCAAGCGCCGGACGGGCTTGGGTGTGTGCGGGCACCTGTGGTGCGGGGGCCGTCCTCATGGGCCGGACGGGCTTGGGTGTGTGCGGCAGGGGCCGTCCTCAAGCTTCCCCAGAGCTTCCTCTGGGAGGTGCCCCCGGACCGGCTGGGGGTGCCGGACGGGCCGGCTTGCTCGGGGGAGCGTCGGCGACCGACGACAACGCGGCGAAGCGCGGTGCCCGGGCTCGCGAGCCCGGCAAGATCCGAAAGAAGACGACCTAGGCGGGGGCGGGGCCCGGAGGGGTGGGGTGGGGGGAATCCGGGTCCTCGGGGAGGCGCAGAACGCGCTCAAGGAAGAAGGCCGCCGCGATCACCGCCACCCCCGCCCCCACCGAAAACCCCGCGTAAATCGCCTGCTCCCGCCGCGCCGGCATCTCCAACGACCCCAGCAAAAACACCCCCACCCCTCCGTACATCCCACTCACCAGCGCCGCCACCAGCGCGCTCGCCTGCCCGAACACCACCGCGCGAGCCGCCATCAGCGGCTCCACCCCCTTCGCGCCGGGGCGCCGCTCGCGCTGGGCCTTCAGCCGGGAGCGCAGGGAGAGCGCCGTCGCCAGCAGGATCGCCGCGATGGCCGCCAGCACGATCGGCGCGGCCAGGGGCACGCTCGGGATCGTCCCGAACGACTCCCACAGCCGGGCGCCCGCCCAGGACAGCAGACCGGCCCCGGCGAAGAGACCGGCCAGTACACCGAGTCGTAGTTGCCTCACCGAGAGAGCCGCCCTTCCGTCACCGTGCCAACCAAGAGCCTAACGACTACTCCGGCAGCCGGAGTTCCAGATCGGCACGGGCGAGCACTCCCTCCCGGCCGACCGACTTCAGCAGCTCGGCCACCGGGCCGTGCCCGGACAGCTCGGCGTCCGGCTCCACATCGCACCAGGGGGCGAGCACGAAGGCGCGCTCGTGGGCGCGCGGGTGGGGCAGGGTCAGCACCGGGTCGTCCGAGACCACGTCCGCGTACGCCACGATGTCCACATCGATGGTGCGCGGGCCCCAGCGCTCCTCGCGCACCCGGTCGTACGCCTCCTCGATCGCCTGGCCGCGCTCCAGCAGGGAGTCCGGCGGCAGGGTCGTCCGCACCAGCACCACCGCGTTGAAGTACGAGGGCTGGGAGCCGGGCTCCACTCCCCAGGGCTCCGTCTCGTACACCGGGGAGACGGCCTTCACCCGGACCCCGGGGGTGTCCTCCAGCGCGTCGACCGCGCCCTGGAGGGTCTCCAGGCGGTTGCCCAGATTCGCCCCGAGGGAGATCACGGCCCGCCTGGGGTTGGAGAGGGTCACGTCCGCCGCGTCCACCTGCTCGACCACGGACGCGGGCACGGGCTGCACCGTGGGGTCGCTCATACTCGGCTCCGGGTGATCGTGACGGTCACGTCGTCGAAGGGGACGGTGATCGGCGCGTCGGGCTTGTGCACCACCACCTCGACCTCCTGGACGCCGTCGTGCTGGAGGCAGCTGCGGGCGATCCGCTCCGCCAGGGTCTCGATGAGGTCGACGGGCTCGCCCTCGACGATCGCGACGACCTCCTCCGCCACGACGCCGTAGTGCACGGTCTTCGCCAGGTCGTCATCGGCCGCTGCGGGGCGGGTGTCGAGGCCGAGCACCAGATCCACGATGAAGGTCTGCCCCTCCTCGCGCTCCCGTGGGAAGACGCCATGGTGCCCGCGGGCCTTGAGGCCGCGCAGCGCGACACGATCCACGCGAATCACTCCTGCTCTCGTAGGTCATCCGGGCATACGGCCACACATCCACCCAACCACGGCTCGTGTGCCCATTCGAATCTACCTGCGGCCACCGACACCACTCGCCCGCGGGGCCGCTCACCGGGACGCCCGGCCGCCGGTGGACCGGCTTCTGCCCCGCGCCGGGGCCCCGAACCCTCCCGGGCCCCCGCCCGTCCGCCCGCGGCGGCCCTGCCCTCCCTAGGAGGGGGCCTCCTCGCCCTCGTCCTCGTCCCCGGCGCTCTCCGTGAGCACGGGGGAGCCGTGGTGCGACCAGATCCGCCACCCGTCCGCCGTGCGGCGGAACACGTTGGTGGCGACCACCAGCTGCCCCACCAGCGGCCCCAGCTCACCGCTCTCCTCGGCGGGCCCGCCGCTGAGGATGTTCTCCGTGCAGGTCACGAGCGCGGTGTCGCCCACGAGGCTGACCTTCACATCGGTCAGGAAGAACTGGATGTACTCGGTGTTCGCCATGATCAGGGCGTAGGAGCGCAGCACCTCGCCGCGCCCGGAGAGCACCGGCCACCCCGGGTGGATGCAGGAGATGTCGTCGTCCAGCCAGAGACCGGAGAGCGCCTCGAAGTCGCCGCGCTCCATCGTCTCGTAGAACGTGGTGTTGGCCTCCTCGACCTGCTCGATGTCGGTGCGGCTCACCGGGCGGCCTCGACGGCGCGGGCGACCCGGACGGCGTCGGCCGTGGCCCGGACCTCGTGGACACGGACGGCCCAGGCGCCCTCGTGGGCGGAGATCGCGGAGATCGCGGCGGTGGCGGCGTCCCGCTCCCGGGCGCGGGGCGGGGCCCCGTCCTTGGTGTCCCGGGCGAGGACATGGCCGAGGAACCGTTTGCGGGAGGCGGCGACCAGCAGGGGGCGGGCCAGCTCGCGGAAGTCGCGCAGATGGGCGACGAGCGCGAGATCGTGCTCGGCGTCCTTGGCGAAGCCGAGACCGGGGTCGACGACGATCCGCTCGGGCGCGATACCGCCGGCGACGACCGCCTCCATCCGGGCGCGCAGCTCGCCGATGACCTCGGCGACCACGTCCTCGTACACCGCCCGGCTGTTCATGTCCTGGCTGAAGCCGCGCCAGTGCATCACCACGAAGGGGACCTCGGCGGCGGCGACGGCGGCGACCATGCCGGGGTCGGCGAGCCCGCCGCTGACGTCGTTGACGAGGACGGCGCCCGCGGAGACGGCCCGGTCGGCGACGGAGGCGCGCATGGTGTCGACGGAGACCGTGACGCCCTCGGCGGCCAGCCCCCGGACCACCGGGACGACCCGGCGCAGCTCCTCCTCCTCGTCCACCCGGCTGGCCCCGGGCCTGGTGGACTCGCCGCCCACGTCGATGAGGTCGGCGCCGTCCGCGACGAGGTCCAGCCCGCGCTTCACGGCGGCGGTGGTGTCGAACCAGCGACCGCCGTCGGAGAAGGAGTCGGGTGTCACATTGACGACCCCCATGACCGCGCAGCGATCCCATTCCGGCAACCCGCTCAACGTACTCATACGCCCAGCCTAGGGCCTGCCGGTGCGGGCGGTGCCGTCAGCGGGGGGCCCGTCCGCCGGCGCCGCGGGCGGGGGAGGGGCGCGGTCACGAAACCCTCCGCCCGGAGCGCGGCGAAGGCGATCCTCGGCAGGTCACGGGCGCTGCGGAAGACCACGAAGCGCGGCTCCCACCGGGGGCGGAACTTGGCGTTGAACCGGTACAGCGACTCGATCTGGAACCAGCGCGAGAGAAAGACCAGCAGACCGCGCCAGAGCCGCAGCACCGGCCCCGCGCCCAGCCGCTCGCCCCGGGCGAGCGCCGCGCGGAACATCGCGAAGTTCAGCGAGACCCGCTCGACCTTCAGCCCGGGGGCCGCCCGCAGCGCGGCGACGATCAGCAGTTCGTTCACGCCGGGGTCGGCCGAGCGGTCGCGCCGCATCAGCTCCAGGGACATGCCGTCCGTGCCCCAGGGCACGAAGTGGATGACCGCCTTCAGATCGCCGTGGGGCGCGCCCGGGTCGTCGTCCCGGTGCGCGGTGGCGATCACGGCCTCCCCGTCCGAGGGGTCCCCGATCCGCCCCAGCGCCATGGAGAAGCCGCGCTCGGTGCCGGTGCCCCGCCACGCGTCGGCGGCGCGCCGGATCGCCGCCAGCTCCTCGTCGGGGAGGTCGTGGGCGCGGCGCACCCGGGTGGTGTACCCGCCGCGCTCGATCCGGTTCACCATCTGGCGGACATTGCGCATCGCGCGCCCGGAGAGGGAGAAGTCCGCGACCTCCACCACCGCCTCGTCGCCCAGCTCCAGCGCGTCGAGCCCGGCCTCGCGGGTCCACACCTCGCCGCCGGTCCGGGAGCAGCCCATCACGGCGGGGGTCCAGGCGTGCGCCCGGGCCTCGGCCAGGAAGCGCTCGATGGCGCCGGGCCACGCCTCGGCATCGCCGACCGGGTCGCCGGAGGCGAGCATCACCCCGGAGACGACCCGGTAGCAGACGGCCGCCTTCCCGCTGGGCGAGAAGACCACGCCCTTGTCGCGCCGGAGCGCGAAGTGCCCGAGGGAGTCCTGGGCGCCGTGCCGGGCGAGCAGATCGCGCAGCCGCTGTTCGTCGTCGGCGCCGAGCCGGGAGTCCGGCCGCTCCGGTCGCAGGAGGGCGTGGAGCGCGCCGGCGGCGGTGAGCAGTCCGAGGGCTCCCAGGGTGTACGCCACGGTCCAGGGCGCGCCCCCGGTGTGGGCGACGGGTCCCTCGAAGCCGAGGAGCCCGTACAGGGTGTGCTTCAGCAGGTCGCCGGGGCCGGGGGAGCCGGGCGCCCGGTCCGGGTGGGCGGCGGTGACGGCGGTGACGGCGGTCCCGGCGGCGAGCGCGCCGGCGCCCAGGAGGGCGAGGACCGCGAGGGCCCGCCGCCGGCCGCGCGGGTCGGGCCGGGCGGAGAACTCACGGCGGTGGGCGATCAGCGGCACCAGGACCACGAGCGGCGCGATCGCCAGCGCGGCCGGCTGCCCGTGGAGGAGGTGCCCGAGCGCCCCGGCGGGCAGCAGCACCGCGGCCGCCCGCCAGGCCGGCCGTTTGCGGCGTCTGAGGCCGTGCGCGAGCAGTACGAGCAGGACACCGGTGGTGAGGGAGAGCGCGGCGGCGTACGGCCCGGTGGCGGAGAGTCCGGCGGCGTACGGCTCCGGGGTGCCGGCGGTCCCGCTGTGCCGGAGCGCCGGGCGTATCCCCGCGGTGATATCGATCAAGCCGATGAGCGCGCAGGCCGTGGCGGTGAGACTGGGCACGGCCCGGGGGCGGGGGCCGCGCAGCAACCGCCGGACACGCCGTCGCCGGGTGACCCGTCCCGGAACCGATCCGGATTTGTCCCCATCTACCGTTGCAGACATCGCTTCCCATGACGTTGCGAAAAACCTGTGCCGCTGGGCCGCGGTCAGGCGGCACCGGACGATTTGCGTTACCTAGGACGGGACTTTCCGGGGGCGGGTTGACTGGTACATCACGAAATATTGAGAGAGCGAGTTTTACGTCTCATGGGTCTGACCAGTGGCTATGTCCTGACGGGAGCCGTTGTGGCGGCCGTGGGGCTCTTTGTGGCGACCATCTGGTTCTGGCCACGGCTGGCCGGCCGGAGCCCGCGTGCGGTGTGCGGCCGGATCGGTTTGCTGCTGGCGACACAGCTCTCCCTCTTCGCCACCGTCGGGCTGGTGGCGAACAACGCGTTCCTCTTCTACGGCTCCTGGTCCGATCTCCTCGGACGGGAGCAGCGGCTCGGGGTGGTGGTCGACCACTCGGCGGACGCGGACCGGATCGAGGTCGTCGACCGGCGGATGGCCCCGGTGGAGGGCGGCGCGCGGCCCGAGAAGGGCGGCCGGCTCCACAAGGTCGTGGTGCGGGGCGAGAAGTCCCGCATCACCGTTCCGGCCTATGTCTATCTGCCGCCCGAGTACTTCCGGCCGGAGTACCGGAAGCGGAACTTCCCCGTCGTGGTCGCGCTCACCGGCTATCCGGGGACGGCGGAGAATCTGATCAAGGGGCAGAAGTATCCGCAGATCGCCTTCCGGAAGGCCCGGGAGGGGCGGATGCAGCCGATGGTGCTGGTGATGCTCCGTTCGACGGTCGCGCCGCCGAGGGACACCCAATGCGTCGACATCCCGGGCGGACCGCAGGCGGAAACGTTTCTGGGCGAGGATCTGCCGGCCGCCGTGGCACAGACCTACCGGGTGGACACCGCACCGCGCGGCTGGGGCGTCATCGGTGTCTCCACCGGCGGCTACTGCGCGCTGAAGATCGCCATGCACCACCCGCAGCGGTACTCGGTGGGCGTGGGGCTCTCCGCGTACTACAAGGCGGCCGAGGACCCGACGACCGGGAACCTCTTCCGGGGCGACCAGGCCCTGCGCGACCGGGCGGATCTGCTGTGGAGCCTGGACCACCGGCCGCAGGGCAGGACGTCGTTCCTGGTGACCAGCTCCCGCACGGGGGAGGACAACCTCGGCGCGACCCGGGAGTTCATCTCCCGGGTGCGGCCACCCGCCCGGGTCTCCTCGATCATCCTCGACAGCGGCGGCCACAACTTCACCACCTGGTCGCGCCAGGTGCCGCCCGCGCTGGAGTGGATGAGCGGCCGGCTCGGCGCGCGCTGACCCCGACCCCCGGTCCGGCTGCTCCGCCGTCCTGCCCCTGCCCCTGCCCACCGGCCCGGCTGCTCCGCCGTCCTGCCCCTGCCCCTGCCCCTGCCCACCGGCCCGGCTGCTCCGCCGGCCTGACCCCGACCGCCGGTCCGGCTACTCCGCCGTCGCCACGGTCGCGATCGACTCCAGCTCCACCTCCGTGCGCGGGATGTCCTGCGCGTCGGCGTCGATGGAGCGCCGCAGCGCCTCGTGCAGCCTCGCCGGGGTCAGTACGCCCAGGAAGCGGCCGGTCCCCTCCTCGTCGATCACCGCGATCCAGCCGGCGTCGTGCTGGAGCATGGTGGCGAAGGCCTGCTTGAGGGAGGCGCCCAGCGGCAGCCAGGCGTCCATCCGGCGGGCGTGCTCCCGCACGGAGCCCTGCGCGCGCGCCTGCTCGGCGGAGATCCAGCCGTGCAGATCGCCCGCCGTGTCCAGCACCACGGCCCAGCGCGCGCCCAGCTCCCGGGGCAGCGGATCGTCCAGCCCGACGACCGGCGGCTGCTCCAGGTCGCTCTCCTCGATGGGGGTGACCGAGAGCCTCTTGAGCCCCCGGTCGGCGCCGACGAAGTCCGCGACATAGGGCGTCGCCGGGGTGCCGAGCACCGCCGCCGGGGCGCCGAACTGTTCGATCCGCCCCTGTCCGTACACGGCGATACGGTCCCCGAGGCGCACCGCCTCCTCGATGTCGTGGGTGACGAAGAGCACGGTCTTGCGCACCTGGGACTGGAGCTTGAGGAACTCGTTCTGGAGGTGCTCGCGCACCACCGGGTCGACCGCGCCGAAGGGCTCGTCCATCAGCAGCACGGGAGGGTCGGCCGCGAGCGCGCGGGCCACACCGACCCGCTGGCGCTGGCCGCCGGAGAGCTGCTCGGGGTAGCGGTCGCCGTACACCGACGGGTCGAGGCCGACCAGATCGAGCAGTTCGGCGGCGCGCTCCCGGGCCCGGGCGCGCTTCCAGCCGAGCAGGTGGGGGACGGTCGCGGTGTTCTCCAGCACCGTCTTGTGCGGGAAGAGGCCGACCTGCTGGATCACATAGCCGATCCGCCGCCGCAGGGTGACCGGGTCGATGGCGGATATGTCGTCGCCGTCGAGGAATATCCGCCCGCTGGTCGGTTCGATGAGCCGGTTGACCATCTTCATCGTGGTGGTCTTGCCGCAGCCGGAAGGACCCACCAGGGTGATCAGTTCGCCCTCGGACACCTCGAAGGACAGATCGTCGACGGCCGTCGTTCCGTCCGGATATCGCTTGGTGACATTCTCGAAACGGATCATGGCTCCCCATTGTGGCGCGTGGTGTGTGAAGGGCGTGTTGCCGCTGTGTGCCGTCTCTCGGCGATTGTCAGTGGCCAAGGTTAAGGTCATCAGACATACGAAGGGGATGGGCGGGGAGGTGGGGAATCATGAGTATGCGACTGGCCGCGCAGAGCTGTCTGGCGGCCAATGACTGGATCTGCGGGGAGTATCTGCGCTCCCGGAGTCAGGAGTTGACCGATGCGACGATCGAGCATGTCTGGATCACCGTGGCATCGGTGCTGATCGGGCTCGCGGTGGCATTCCCGCTGGCGCTTCTCGCGCGGGCGCGGCCCGCCTTCGCCGCCCCCGTCCTCGGCCTGACCACCCTCCTCTACACGATTCCGTCGCTGGCGATGTTCTCGCTGCTGCTGCCCGTTTTCGGCCTCTCGGCCGCGCTCGTCGTCACCGGGCTCGTGCTCTATTCGCTCACCATTCTCGTGCGGAACATCCTCGCCGGGCTGGACGCGGTGCCCGCCGAGGCCCGGGAGGCCGCCCGGGGCATGGGGTACGGCCCGGGCCGGCTGCTCTGGGAGGTCGAGCTGCCCCTCGCGCTGCCCGCGCTGATGGCCGGACTGCGGATCGCCACCGTCTCCACCGTCGCGCTGACCACCGTCGGCGCGCTCATCGGCAAGGGCGGCCTCGGCAACCTCATCGACGACGGGGTGCAGACCACCTTCAAGGCCCAGGTGCTGACCGCGTCCGTGCTCTGTGTGCTGCTGGCCGTCGTGGCGGATCTGCTGCTGCTCGGGGCGCAGCGGCTGCTGACGCCCTGGACCCGGATATCCGGGGCCGCCCGGGCGTCGGGGACGACCCCGGAGCCCAGGACCGGGGGGGCCGTCTGATGGGGGTGCCGGCCGATGCGTGGACCTGGCTCACCACCGGGTCCAACTGGTCGGGGGAGAGCGGTGCCTGGCACCGCCTCGGCGAGCATGTGTACGTCAGTGGCGCGGCGCTGCTGCTGGCCTGTGCGATAGCCCTGCCGCTGGCGCTCTGGCTCGGCCACCTCGGCAGGGGCGGCGCGCTGGCGATCAACATCTCCAACGCCGGGCGGGCCATCCCCGTCTTCGCGGTCCTCGCGCTCTTCATGCTCACCCCCCTCCGCAGCGCCGGATACGCGCCGACGATCATCGCCCTGGTGCTCTTCGCGGTGCCGCCGCTGCTCACCAACGCCTATGTCGGGATGCGCGAGGTCGACCGGGCGGTGGTGGAGGCCGCGCGGGGGATGGGGATGTCGGGGAAGCAGGTCTTCCTCCGGGTGGAGCTGCCGCTCGCCTACCCGCTGCTGATGACCGGGCTCCGGTCGGCCGCCGTGCAGGTGGTCGCCACCGCCACCATCGCCTCGATGGTCGGGCAGGGCGGTCTGGGCCGGATCATCACCGCCGGGTTCAACACCTTCGACACCGCGCAGGTGGTGGCCGGGGCGCTGCTCGCGGCCGGGCTCGCGCTGCTGGTGGAGGGGGTGCTGGTGATCGCGGACCGGCTGTTCAACCCGCTGCGCACGGCGGTCGCGCGACCGCGCGGGGCCGTGTGAGCCCGCCTTCCCCGCACACGATCGCCCAGGGTGGCACGGCCCCTCACAAACCCTCATGAACCCTCATGGACGCATGGACCCTCATGGACCTCTGGACGGAGAACCTGATGCGCAAGACCTCTCGTATCGCGGGAGCGGCACTGGCCGTGGTGGCCCTGACGGGTTCTCTCGCCGCGTGCGGCGGCGACACCCTGGAGAAGTCGAAGGACGGCGGCTCGGGCGGCGGCTCCGGTGAGAAGGGCTCGCTGGTCGTCGGCTCGGCCTCGTTCACCGAGTCCAAGGTCCTGGCGGAGCTGTACGCGCAGATCCTCGCCGACACCGGCTACCGGACCTCGATCACCACGGTGAAGAACCGCGAGCTGTACGAACCCTCGCTGGAGAAGGGGGAGATCGACGTCGTACCGGAGTACGCGGCGACGATCGCCGAATTCCTCAACGCCAAGGTCAACGGCGCGAAGGCGCCCGAGGAGAAGCCCGTCGCCTCCAGCGACGCGAAAGCCACCGTCGCCGCGCTCACCGAGCTGGCCGGGCCGCGCGGGCTGAAGGTGCTCCCGGCCGGCGGGGCGGTCGACCAGAACGCCTTCGCGGTGAGCCGGGAATTCGCCGAGAAGAACAACCTCAGGACACTTTCCGATCTTGGAAAGTCCAAGCTGAAGGTCAAGGTCGCGGCGGGCGACGAGTGCACCGTGCGGCCGTTCTGCGCACCGGGTCTGAAGAAGACCTACGGTATCGATGTCACGGGCGTGGACCCCAAGGGCGTCGGCACCCCGCAGTCCAAGCAGGCCGTCAGGGACGGCGATGTGCAATTGGTGCTCACCACCACCACGGACGCGGTGCTGGACGGACTGGTCTTCCTGGAGGACGACAAGAAGCTCCAGAACGCGGACAACGTCCTGCCCGTGGTCAATGCCAAGGACGCCGGCTCACCGGAGATAGCGGAAGCCCTCGGCAAGATCACCAAGGCGCTGACGACCGAGGATCTCGCCGAGTTGAACCGCAGGGTCGACGCCGAACGGGCCAAGCCGAAGGATGTGGCGAAGGAGTATCTGGAGTCCAGGAACCTGCTCGGGAAGTAGACCGCGGGCCGCGAGCGGTGAAGAAGGGGTGAAGGGCGGCCCGGCGTTCCCGGCGCGGAAGCGGAGGGAGATCCGCGGGGAGATCCGGAGGAAGAACCCGAGGAAGAACCGGGGTTCCGATCCCGATGGTGTTCGGGAACGAGAGTTTTTCCGGGCCGATATCCCCATCCGCTTCTCCGCACGGTAAATTTCAGGCCATGCCACGTGGACGCCACCGCCATTCCCCGCCCCTGCACAGGCTGCTGCCGCCCAGCGCGGTCGCCGGAGCGTCCGCGTTGTGCGCCGCCGGCGCGTGGCTGCTGAGTGAACCGGTCCTGCTCCGCGCCCTGGTCGGCGCCGCGGCCGCCGCCGCTGTGACCGGCGCGTTTCTGATGCGCCACTGGGATCGCGCGGCGGGTCTCCAGGTCGCCGATCTGACCCGGGGCCGGGCCAGTGACGCCGTCAAGGCCGAGGAGCGGATAGCCGAACTGGAGGCGGATGTCGAGGAGTCGCGCGAGCTGCGCGCCAAGCTCGACGCGAAGCTGCGCGCCAAGCGGGTCGAACTGGCCGCCCTGCGCGGTGAGCACGCCGCCCTGCTGCGCCGTTACGCCACCGCGGAGACCGAGCGGGCCAGCGCGCTCGAAGGGCGCCGGCAGCTCGCCGTCGAGGCGGACGGGCCGAGGGCGCTGCCCGTGGCCGGGGCCTCGCCCACCGCCTCCACCTATCTGCGCGCCGCCAGGGCCCTGGACGACCTCGCGCGCAACGCGGTGTCGCAGCGGTCCGGGCGTACCGCCAAAGCGGTTCCGGCGGTGGCCGCACAGCCCGGGAAGGCGGACGAACCGCCGCAGGGGAAGCACACGGCGGACGCCGGGGCGAAGCCGCGCCCCCGCCCGGCCGCCGCCCTCCCCGCCAGGCGCTCCGCGGCGATCGTTCCCTACGGCCCCCGGCGGGGCGCCGTACCGGCCCGGCCCGAGGGCCACTTCGACTTCTTCGGCACCCAGGGCGCGGAGGCGGCTGCCGTGCCGGCCGCCCCGGCACAGCGGGCGATCGAGGCCGTGCAGGAGCAGGATCTCGCCGATGTCGTCGGCGAGGAGGCGCTCGCCGACGCGGCCCCGGCCCCTGCCCCGGCCCCGGTCGCCGTGGACCGCGCGGCCGTCGGCGAGGTGATCGATCTGACCGCGCACGACGAGACGGAGCGGCTCGACCTCGGCGAGCTGCGGGACGCGGTGAACTCCTGAGCGGAGGGTGGGCCCGGCCTGGCCCACCCACCCGCCCGCCGGGCTCACTTGTCGATGTCGCCGACGACGAAGAACAGCGAGCCCAGGATCGCGACCATGTCCGGCACCTGTGTGCCCGGCAGCAGCTCGGCGAGGGCCTGGATGTTGTTGTACGACGCCGAGCGCAGCTTCAGCCGGTACGGGGTCTTCTCGCCCCTGGAGACCAGGTAGTAGCCATTGATCCCGAGCGGGTTCTCCGTCCAGGCGTAGGTGTGGCCCTCCGGGGCCTTGAGCACCTTGGGCAGCCGCTGGTTGATCGGGCCGGGCTCCAGATCGGCGATCCGGTCGAGACAGGCGTCGGCGAGGTCGAGGGAGTTGTACGTCTGGTCGAGCAGCACCTCGAAGCGGGCCAGGCAGTCGCCCTCGGAGCGGGTGACCACCTTCAGGGTGTCGGCCAGCTCCCCGTACGCCAGATAGGGCTCGTCCCGGCGGAGGTCGAAGTCGACGCCGGACGCGCGGGCGATCGGGCCGCTCACACCGTACGCGTGCACGGCCTGCTCGGAGAGGACACCGACGGCGCGGGTCCGGCCCCGGAAGATCTCGTTGCCGAGCACCAGCCGGTCGTACACGTCCATCCGCGAGCGCACCTCGGCCACGGCGTGCCGCACCCGGCCGAGCCAGCCGGCCGGGAGGTCCTCCTTGAGGCCGCCGACCCGGTTGAACATGTAGTGCATCCGGCCGCCGGAGATCTCCTCCAGCACGCTCTGGAGCTCCTCGCGCTCCCGGAAGGCGTGGAAGACGGCGGTGATGCCGCCCAGCTCCAGGGGGTAGGAGCCGAGGAACATGAGGTGGTTGAGGACCCGGTTCAGCTCGGCGAGCAGGGTGCGGGTCCAGACGGCGCGCTCGGGGACCTCCATGCCGAGCATCCGCTCGACGGCCATGACGACGCCCAGCTCGTTGGAGAAGGCGGAGAGCCAGTCGTGGCGGTTGGCGAGCATGATGATCTGGCGGTAGTCGCGGGCCTCGAAGAGTTTCTCCGCGCCGCGGTGCATGTAGCCGATGACGGGTTCGGCGTGCTGGATGATCTCGCCGTCGAGGACGAGGCGGAGGCGGAGGACGCCGTGGGTGGAGGGGTGCTGGGGGCCGATGTTGAGCACCATGTCGGTGCTTTCCGCGGCGCCGCCGATGCCGAACGTGGTCTCCGTCATGCGTTCAGTATCCCCCGCCCTCCGGCGGGCCCCGCACCTGAGGGCCTCCTGTCGAGCCCACCGCCACTCCGGCCCGCCTGGCCCGGCATCTCCAGCCGGTCCGGGGGTACCTCCCGGAGGCAGCTCCGGGGGAGTTCGAGGACGGCCTCGCGCCACGGGCGGCCCGAGCATTCCCGGCTGGTCCGGCATCTCCAGCCCGTCTGGGGGGACCTCCCGGAGGCAGCTTCGGGGGGTTTGAGGACGGGCCCCGGGTGACGGAAGACCCGAGCAATTTCAGCCCGTCCGGCGCTCGAGGACGGACCCTGGGCGACAGGTGCCCGCATGCTGCGGGCCTCGGTCGGGGGCCCTGCCCCCGAGCCCCGCGCCTCAATCGCCGGCGGGGCTGGAATGTGTGCCGGCGGGGCTGAGCGGCCTCAGCCGGTCCGGGGGGACCTCCCGGAGGCAGCTCCGGGGGAGTTCGAGGACGGGCCCCGGGTGGCGGGCGACCCGAGCAAACCCAGCCCGCCCTCACACCCGGGTGGACCGTCAGGACGGGGGGACGGGCTGGTGGAGCCAGAGGAAATCGCCCAGGCCGCCGGGGGACATCAGTTCGGCCGCCTCGCCGGCGGCGGAGAGGGCGCGGAGGTACTCCGCGGGGGACGTGGACGCCAGGGAGAGGGGCGGGCGGGCGGGGGAGACACCCAGGGCCGCCAGGGCCGCCCGCTGAGAGGTCAGGGTCGCCCCGGGCAGCGCACAGGCGTCCAGCGCCACATGCGCCGTCAGATCACAGCTCCCGTCCGGCACCGCCCGCACCTCCCGCCCACCCCGAAACCCGGTCAGCGTCCCGAACAGCGGCCGCGCCCCCGCCACGTGCGCGTAGTCCACCGCCACCGCCAGCCCCTCCCGCATCCCCGCCACGACCCCCTCCCACGCCGCGTCCCTGCTCCCCCCGATCTCCGCCCGCGCCCCCGGCTCCTCCAGCGGCCACCACCGCTCCAGCCACCGCGCGTCCGCACCCTCCACCGGCTCCCCCAGCCGTTCCGTGCCGTCCCGCCGCACCAGCACCCGGCGCACCACTCCCTCCGCGTCGACCTCCGCGACCTCGGCGGGCACATTGTCGAGCCACTCGTTGGCGAAGAGCAGCCCGCTGACCCCCGCCGGGGGCTCCGGCAGCCATTCGATGCGCGGGTCGAGCCCCTCGGGGCGGGCGGCGCGCTCCACGGCGTACGCCCGTACCGGGTATCCGTCCGGCAGCGCCGCCAGCACCCCCGCCAGCAGCTCCCCCCGCCCCGCGCCCATGTCCACCACCGACGGCTCCCCGGCCCCGGAGCCCAGCCCCTCCACCGTGGTTCTCAGCAGCCGGGCGACCGCCGCCGCGAAGAGGGGCGAGGCGTGCACCGACGTACGGAAATGCCCCGCCGGGCCCTCGGGCCGCAGATAGAAACCGCCGGGCCCGTAGAGCGCGGCCTCGGCCGCCTCCCGCCAGCCGCGCCACGCATACGTATCGCCGTCGTCCGCCACGCGACCAGTCTCCACCTTGCGGAGTACGCCCCGGCCCGCCGGATCGCTCTGACGGTTGACCCCTACACCTGTCCTCCTTCCCTACTCTGGGTTACGTGCAGCGCGTCTATGACTTCATTCGCAGACACCCCACCGGTGTCGACACCTTCTGGGCCCTGGTCCTGTTGGCGCTCTCCCTGATGCAGCTCGCACAGGAGAGGAGCTACAACCCCAGCTGGGCCGGTGTGCCCATCTCCCTGGGGCTGGCCCTGGTGGTCGCGCTGCGCCGCCGGATTCCGGAGCGGATGCTCGTCCTCACCGCCGTGCTGGGCGTCCTCCAGGTCGTGACGGACATCCGGGTCGTCCCCGGCGACTTCGCGATGCTGGTGATCATCTATACGGTCGCCGCCCGCGACGCCCCGAAGTGGGCACGCCGGCTGGCCCTCGTCGGCGGGCTGGTCGCGGCGCCCGTGTCCCAGATCGCCTGGCCGCCCGATCCGTCCATATCCACCACGGGCCAGGTCTTCTTCATCATCGTGCTGGCGGTGCCGTTCGTGCTCGCCTGGGTCCTCGGCGACTCGATACGCACCCGCCGGGCCTACTTCGCCCAGCTGGAGGAGCGGGCGATGCGGCTGGAGCGGGAGCGCGAGGCCCAGTCGAAGGTCGCGGTCGCCGCCGAGCGTGCCAGGATCGCCCGGGAGCTGCACGATGTCGTCGCGCACAACGTCTCCGTGATGGTGGTCCAGGCCGACGGCGCCGCCTATGTCCTGGACGCCGCCCCCGACCAGGCCAAACAGGCCCTGGAGACCATTTCCAGCACCGGCCGCCAGGCGCTGGCCGAGATGCGCAGACTCCTCGGGGTGCTGCGCACCGGTGACGCGCCGGAGAGCGGTGAGTACGTCCCCCAGCCCGATGTGCGGCAGATCGAGGAGCTGGTCGAGCATGTCCGCGCGGCGGGGCTGACCGTCGACTTCAGGGTCGAGGGGACGCCGAGGCCGCTGCCGAGCGGGGTGGAGCTGACGGCGTACCGGATCGTCCAGGAGGCCCTCACCAACACCCGCAAGCACGGTGGGCCGGAGGTCGGCGCGAGCGTGCGGCTGGTCTACTTCGACGACGGGCTCGGACTGCTCGTGGAGGACGACGGGCGGGGCGCCTCCCACGAGCTGTACCAGGACGGGGGCGCCGACGGCCAGGGCCACGGACTCATCGGCATGCGGGAGCGCATCGGTATGGTCGGCGGCACCCTGGACGCCGGGCCCAGACCCGGCGGAGGATTCCGGATCAGTGCTCTGCTGCCTCTCAAGCCCGCCTAGTCCGCCTAGTCCGCCTAGCCCGCTCAGCCCGCTCAGCCCTCCCGGCCCGACCGGCCCGCCCAGCTCTCCGGGCCGGCCTCTCCCTTCGAATCCCTTCGAACGATTGAGACCCGCTGACATGTCCATCCGTGTGATGCTCGTGGACGACCAGGTGCTGCTGCGCACCGGATTCCGTATGGTGCTCGCCGCCCAGCCGGACATGGAAGTGGTGGCGGAGGCCGGCGACGGCGCGGAGGCCATCGAGATCCTGCGCGCCACGGCGGTGGACGTCGTCCTGATGGACGTCCGCATGCCGAGGCTGGACGGGGTCGAGGCGACCCGGCGGATCTGTGCCGCGCCCCGTCCGCCGAAGGTGCTGATCCTGACCACGTTCGACCTGGACGAGTACGCCTTCTCCGGGCTGAAGGCGGGGGCCAGCGGTTTCATGCTCAAGGACGTGCCGCCCGGTGAGCTGCTCGCGGCGATCCGCTCGGTGCACAGCGGGGACGCGGTGGTCGCGCCGTCGACGACCCGCCGGCTGCTGGACCGTTTCTCCCCGATGCTGCCGAGCGGCGGGAGCGAGCCCCGGAACAAAGAGGTCGACCGGCTGACCGAGCGGGAGCGCGAGGTGATGCTGCTGGTCGCGCAGGGCCTGTCGAACGGGGAGATCGCCGGCCGGCTGGTGCTCTCCGAGGCCACCGTCAAGACGCATGTGGGGCGCATCCTCACCAAGCTCGGTCTGCGGGACCGGGTGCAGGTGGTGGTGCTGGCGTACGAGACCGGTCTGGTGCGGGCGGGCGGCAACCCGGGGAAGTGACGCCCGGCCCGGCCCCGGCCGGGGCCGGGGCCGGCTCAGCGCAGCACCGTCTCCAGGAAGTCGCTGCCCAGCCGGGCGACGGTGGTGACATCGAGCTGGTGCAGCACATAGCGCCCGCGCCGGCGGGTGGAGATCAGCCCGGCCTTCCTCAGGACGGAGATGTGGCGGGACACCTCCGGAGCGGTGATCCCGCAGGTGTCGGCCAGCTCGGTGGTCGTGTACGGGGTACGGGCGAGGCTGCGGCAGAGCCGGATGCGCATGGGGTGGGCGAGGGCCTCCATCCGCAGGGTGAGCAGCCCGACCGACGACGGGTCGGGGACGGCGGGTGACCCGACGGGGTAGTGGATCACGGGGCGCCAGCCGGGGGCGTGCAGCACCATCAGATGCGGCCAGCCGTAGCTGGACGGGATGAGGGTGAGCCCGGCGGCGGCCGGGTTGCCGCCGGGGACGGCGGTCGTCCGGCCGTCGGAGATCTTGTCGGCGGTGATACGGGTGCGGTCCTCGTCGACCGAGAGCGCGGCGGAGACGGAGCGCAGCGCCTCCGCGAGGCCCTTGTGGCGCAGCAGTTCGGTCTGGTGCCGGGCGTCGGCGGCGAGCTGGGGGAGGACCCGGCGCCAGGTGTCGGCGAAGAAGGCCTCGTCGCAGTCCTCGAAGAGCCGGCGGACCCAGGCGCGCACGGCGGTGGGGTCGTCGAGCAGCCGCCGGGTGAAGTCGAGCTGGCGAGGGCCCCGGAAGGCGGCCAGCTCCAGGGCGCGGTCGCGGCGGGCGGGGTCGCGCAGGGCGGAGGGGCCGCCCCGGCTGTACCGCTCCGAGCAGGTGAACTCCAGGGCGGCGGAGACGAAGGTGTCGTCGTCGAGCCGGTCGAGGAGGTCGAGGTCCCCGGCGAGGGTGGGGGAGGGTGAGGGGGTGGTGGTGCCGGAGCGAGGTCCGGCGAACGGCATGAACACATCGGAGAAGGTGGTCCGCCAGAGGAAGTCCGCCTCGCAGAGCCGGTCGGCGAGGTCGGGCTTGAGCGACGCGGAGGTGGCGGTGGCCCAGCCGTGCAGCCCGGGGTGGTGGCCGGGCTCGGCGAGGGCGTGCAGGGCCACGCCGAGTTCGGCGAGGGGGGATATCTCGAAGACGACGCGCTCCGGGGGGAGGCCGCTGATGTCGATGGTGACGCTCACGGGTCCCATGGTGGGGGTCGGACGCCCCGGAAAGCCCCCCACTTGACGCCCGCCGTCAATCGGCCCCCCGGGCCCCGGCAGCCCCAGCCGGTCCGGCGTGTGGGAATGCACCTCGCGCTGGGGCGGCCCGAGGTGCCCCCGGCCCGTCTGGGGGCACCTTCCGGAGGCAGCTCTGGGGGAGTCTCAGGACGGACCCCGGGTGACGGGTGGCCCGAGCAACCCCAGCCGGTCCGGCGTTTGAGGACGGACCCTGTGCCAGCGGACCCCGCATGCTGCGGGCCGCGGTCGGGGGCCGGCCCCCGAGCCCCCGCTCCTCAATCGCCGGAGGGGCTGGATTTCGTGCCTCGGCCCATCGGCGGAGCCGAGCAACCCCAGCCCGTCCGGCGTTTGAGGACGGACCCGGGGTGACGGGGGACCCGAGCAACCCCAGCCCGTCCGGCGTTTGAGGACGGACCCCGCACCACGGGTAGCCCGAGCAACCCCAGCCCGTCCGGCGTTTGAGGACGGACCCCGCACCACGGGTGCCCGAGCTGGTGCGTGTCGGCCTGTCCGGTGAGGACGCACCCCGCACCACGGGTAGCCCGAGCAATTTCAGCCCGTCCGGCGATTGAGGACGGACCCCGCACCACGGGTGCCCGAGCTGGTGCGTGTCGGCCTGTCCGGTAAGGACGCACCCCGCACCACGGGCGCCGGGTGATCGAGGGCGGGCCCCGCACACCGTGGGGACCGGGGTGGGGGCGCCTCAGGTGGTGGGGGGCACTCGGCGGAGGAAGTCCGCCAGGGCCGCGCGGACAGCGCGCCCGTCCCACCCGAGCCCCGGCGCCCCCACCGTCACCTCCGTCACCGACACCCCCGGAGGACCCCCCTCCCCCCACCACACCCGGAACAGCGTCACCCCCGTCTCCTCCGCCTGCCCCACCCCCGCCTCGTTCAGCACCTCCGCCTCGTACGGCAGCCACACCTGGAACTGATGCGTCTGCGGCACCCCCGGGTTCACCCGATACCACCCCACCCCCGACTCCCGCAGCCCCTCCCCCAGCGCCGCCGCCACCCGCTTCGCGTGGGCGACGTACGACGGCAGCCGGGGCAGCTCGCGCTCCAGGCCCAGCAGCGCCGACAGGGCCGCCGGGTACTGCTGGAACAGCTGCCCCCCGTAGCGGTGGCGCCACGCCCTCGCCTCCGCCATCACCTCGGCGGGGCCCGCCAGCGCCGCGCCCGAGAGCGCGCCGAGCGACTTGTAGAAGGACACGTACACACTGTCCGCGAGCGACGCCACCTCCGACAGCGGGCGGCCGAAGTGCGGGGCGCACTCCCACAGCCGCGCGCCGTCGAAGTGCACCACCGCATCCCGTTCCCGCGCCGCTCCCACCACCGCCACCAGCTCCTCCCACTCCGGCAGCACGAACCCCGCGTCCCGCAGCGGCAGCTCCAGCATCAGCGCCCCGAACGGCTCCTCGAAGTCCGCCACCTCCGCCGCCGTCGGCAGTCTGCGCTCCCGGGTCGGATGGACGGTGCGCAGCCCGCTCAGCGCCTCGAAGGCGCCCCGTTCGTGCACCTCGGGGTGGGCCATCGGATGGAGCGCCACCGTCGCGTTCCCGGTCCGCCCGGCCCAGCACCGCAGCGCCACCTGCTGCGCCATCGTCCCCGTCGGGAAGTACACCGCCTCCGGGAACCCGAGCAGCTCCGCCGTCCGCCGCTCCAGCTCCGCGACCGTCCCGCCGCCGTAGATGTCCGGGTGGTCGTCCATGTCCCAGATCCCGTCCCCACCCGACGCCAGCTCCGTCAGCCGGGACCGCAGGGAACGGTCCGCAGGACCCGTCCACAACAGCTTCTCGGACCTCCGCCAGGCGGCCAGTCTGCGATACCGCAGCGCCTCCTCCGCCGTCCTGCCCGCCGCACCGCTCGTCTCGTTCTCCGTTGTATCGGCCATCCCCCGATCATCGCCCACAGCCTGTGGACAACCCGTGGGGCGTATGCGGTGCTGGCGTAGCATGACGGGCACATCGTCCGGTACCCGCCGCGGACTGGAACGGAAGGCACCGCGTGACCCCCACCGCACCACACGAACCGCTCGACCCGCGGGACCGCCCCGCCCGGCTCACCGTCGGCGTCGTCGGCGCCGGCCGCGTCGGCCCCGCGCTCGCCGCCGCGCTCCAGCTCGCCGGCCACCGCCCCGTCGCGGTCTCCGGCGTCTCGGACGCCTCCCGCCGCAGGGCCGCCAAGCTGCTCCCCGGCGTCCCCCTCCACACCCCCGCCGAAGTCCTCGCCCGCGCCGAGCTGGTGCTGCTCACCGTCCCCGACGACGCGCTGCCCGCCCTGGTCGAGGGCCTCGTCGACACCGGCGCCGTCCGCCCCGGTCAGCTCCTGGTCCACACCTCAGGACGGTACGGAGCACAGGTCCTGGCCCCCGCCACCCGCGCGGGCGCCCTCCCGCTCGCCCTGCACCCGGCGATGACCTTCACCGGCTCCGGGGTGGACGTCCAGCGGCTCGCCGGCTGCTCCTTCGGCGTCACCGCGCCCGAGGAGCTGCGGCTCGCCGCCGAGGCGCTCGTCATCGAGATGGGCGGGGAGCCCGAGTGGATCGCGGAGGAGGCCCGCCCGCTCTACCACGCGGCGCTCGCCCTCGGCGCGAACCACCTGGTGACCCTGGTCGCCCAGTCGATGGAGCTGCTGCGCACCGCCGGCGTCACCGCCCCCGACCGGATGCTCGGCCCCCTCCTCGGCGCCGCGCTCGACAACGCCCTGCGCTCCGGGGACGCCGCCCTCACCGGCCCCGTCGCCCGGGGCGACGCCGGCACCGTCGCCGCCCACATCGCCGAGCTGCGCAGGCATGCCCCCGGCGCCGTCCCCGGCTATCTCGCGATGGCGCGCACCACCGCCGACCGGGCCCTGGCCCACGGGCTCCTCAAACCGGAACTGGCCGAGGACCTCCTCGGCGTGCTGGCGGAGGAGACACGGCCATGACCGGGACCAGCCGGGAGTTCACTCTCGTACCGACCGCCGGCGAGCTGGCCCGCGCCCTGCGCGACCGGGCCGCACCGGGCCGTACCGCCGTCGTCATGACCATGGGCGCCCTCCACGAGGGCCACGCCGCCCTGATCGCCGCCGCCCGCGACCGCGTCGGCCCCACCGGCTCCGTCACGGTCACGGTCTTCGTGAACCCGCTCCAGTTCGGCGCGGGCGAGGACCTCGACCGCTATCCGCGCACCCTCGACGCCGACCTCGCCACCGCGCGGGCCGCCGGCGCCGATATCGTCTTCGCGCCGTCGGCCGCCGACATCTACCCCGGCGGGGAGCCCCGGGTCCGGATCGCCGCCGGCCCCATGGGGGAGCTGCTGGAGGGCGCCAGCCGCCCCGGCCACTTCGACGGCATGCTGACCGTCGTCGCCAAACTCCTCCATCTCACCCGCGCCGACCTGGCTTTCTTCGGCGAGAAGGACGCCCAGCAGCTCGCCTTGGTCCGCCGGATGGTCCAGGATCTGAACTTCCCGGTGGAGATCGTCGGCGTCGAGACCGTCCGCGAGGAGGACGGGCTGGCCCGCTCCAGCCGCAACCGCTATCTCTCGCCCGCCGAGCGGATCACCGCGCTCGCCCTCTCCCGGGCCCTGTTCGCCGCCCGCGACCGGCTCGCCGCCCAGGAGGCGCTGCACGCCCGCGCGGAGGCCGTCCCCGGCACCCTCGCCCGCGCCGCCGCGCTCTCCGCGCTCGGAGAGGCCCGCGCGGCGGCCGACGCCGCCGCCGTCGCCCAGGCCGCGCCCTGCGGGGCGGACGCGGTGCGCGCCGCCGCCCGGGCCGTCCTGGAGGAGGCCACCCGCGCCACTCCGCCCCTCACCCTCGACTATCTGGCGCTGATCGACCCGGCCACCTTCACCGAGGTGCCCGACGGCCACCGGGGCGAGGCGATCCTCGTCCTCGCCGCCCGTGTCGGCACCACCCGGCTGATCGACAACCTCCCCCTCAGCTTCGGAGCCGCCTCGTGACCACGGACCGGAACCCGGGCTCCGCACCGGGCATACGGCTGGCGGCCCCCGCCCCCGGCTGGGCCATCACCGCCGATGTCGTCGTGGTCGGCTCCGGCGTCGCCGGCCTGACCTGCGCACTGCGCTGCGCCGCCGCCGGGCTGACCACCGTCGTCGTCACCAAGGCGCGGCTCGACGACGGCTCCACCCGCTGGGCCCAGGGCGGCATCGCCGCCGCGCTCGGCGACGGCGACACCCCCGATCAGCACCTCGCCGACACCCTCGTCGCGGGTGCCGGCCTCTGCGCCGAGGACGCGGTGCGGGCCCTGGTCACCGAGGGCCCCGGGGCCGTCCGCCGGCTCATCGGCACCGGCGCCCGCTTCGACACCTCGGACACCGGGGCGATAGCGCTCACCCGCGAGGGCGGCCACCACCGCCGCCGCATAGCGCACGCGGGCGGCGACGCCACCGGCGCCGAGATCTCCCGCGCCCTGGTCGAGGCGGTCCGCTCCGCCGGTCTTCGCACCATCGAGAACGCCCTGGTCCTGGATCTGCTCACCGACGCGACGGGCCGCACCGCCGGGGTCACCCTCCATGTGATGGGCGAGGGCCAGCACGACGGCGTCGGGGCGGTCCACGCCCCGGCCGTGGTCCTCGCCACCGGCGGCATGGGCCAGGTCTTCTCCGCCACCACCAACCCCGCCGTCTCCACCGGCGACGGCGTCGCCCTCGCCCTGCGCGCCGGGGCGGAGGTCTCCGACCTCGAATTCGTCCAGTTCCACCCCACCGTGCTCTTCCTCGGCACGGAGGCGGAGGGCCAGCAGCCGCTGGTGTCCGAGGCGGTACGGGGCGAGGGCGCCCATCTCGTCGACGCCTCCGGCACCCGCTTCATGCTCGGCCGGCACGAGCTGGCCGAACTCGCGCCCCGCGACATCGTCGCCAAGGCCATCATGCGGCGGATGCGCGAGCAGGGCGCGGACCACATGTACCTCGACGCGCGCCACTTCGGCGCGGAGATGTGGGAGCGGCGGTTCCCCACCATCCTGGCGGCCTGCCGGGCCCACGGCATCGATCCGGTGACCGAGCCCGTCCCGGTCGCGCCCGCCGCCCACTACGCCTCCGGGGGCGTCCGCACCGACCTCCACGGCCGCACCACCGTCCCCGGGCTGTGGGCCTGCGGCGAAGTGGCCTGCACGGGAGTCCACGGCGCCAACCGGCTCGCCTCCAACTCGCTCCTGGAGGGCCTGGTCTTCGCCGAGCGCATCGCCGCCGGGATCGCCGGGCTCGCGCCCCTCCCGGCGCCCCTTCCGGCCGCCCCCGCGCACCCCTCCGTACTGCCGCTGATCGCCCCCGAGTCCCGCCCCGGCATCCAGCGGATCATGTCCCAGGGAGCGGGCGTCCTGCGCTCCGCCGGGAGCCTGCGGGCCGCGGCCCGCGACCTGGAGCGGGTCGACCGGGAGGCGGCGGCGGACCACCCGGACGCCCCGGATGCCCCGGATGCCCCGGACGGCTCCGCCAAGGCCGCCGAGCCCGGTGTCGACTCCTGGGAGACCACCAATCTGCTGTGCGTGGCCCGGGTGCTGGTCGCCGCCGCGCTGGAGCGCGAGGAGACCCGCGGCTGCCACTGGCGCGAGGACCACCCCGACCGGGACGACCCCGGCTCGCGCCACCACCTGGTGATCCGTACCGCGCCCGACCGCTCGCTCGTCGTCGCCCGCACCGACGGCACCGCCTTTCCACCCACCGTCCCCAGGGAGCCAAAGCCGTGAGCACGCCCGAAGACCGTCCGCTTCCCGCGGACGTACCGCTGATCCAGCTCGGCTGCGGGGACTCCTGCGGCTGCGCCGAGGACGCCGGCGGTGAGGAGATGTACGAGTGCGGGCTCGATCCGGCACTCGCCGCACTGCTGGTCGCGGCCGGACTCGACCCCGTACAGGTCGAGGATGTCGCGCATCTGGCGCTCGGTGAGGACCTCGACGGCGGCTCCGATGTGACCAGCGCGGCGACCGTCCCCGAGGACGCCGTCGCCACCGGCGACTTCACCGCCCGCGAGGCCGGTACGGTCGCGGGGCTCCAGATCGCCGAGGCCGTGCTCTCGGTGATCGTCACCACCGAGTTCGAGGTGGAGCGCCATGTCCAGGACGGCGACCGTGTCGAGGCCGGGCAGAAGCTGCTCTCCGTCACCGCCGGCACCCGTGAGCTGCTGACCGGCGAGCGCAGCGCACTCAACCTCCTCTGCCGGCTCTCCGGCATCGCGACCGCCACCCGCGCCTGGTCGGACGCCCTGGAGGGCACCGGGGCCCGGGTCCGCGACACCCGCAAGACCACCCCCGGGCTCCGTGCCCTGGAGAAGTACGCGGTGCGGTGCGGCGGCGGGGCCAACCACCGGATGTCCCTCGCGGACGCGGCGCTCGTCAAGGACAACCACGTGGTCGCGGCGGGCGGTGTCGCCCCGGCGTTCAAGGCGGTCCGGGCGGCCTTCCCCGACCTGCCCATCGAGGTCGAGGTGGACACCCTGGACCAGGTGCGCGAGGTGCTGGAGGCGGGCGCCGACCTGATCCTGCTGGACAACTTCACCCCGGCCCAGGTCGCGGAGGCGGTGGCCCTCGTCGCGGGCCGCGCGGTACTGGAGTCCTCCGGCCGGCTCACCCTCGCCAACGCCCGCGCCTACGCGGAGACCGGCGTCGACTATCTCGCGGTCGGGGCGCTCACCCACTCCTCCCCGATCCTGGACATCGGTCTCGACCTGCGGCCGAGGGGAGCGGACGCCTGATGCTGCTGACCATTGACGTCGGCAACACCCACACGGTGCTCGGCCTCTTCGACGGGGAGGAGATCGTCGAGCACTGGCGCATCTCCACCGACGCCCGCCGCACCGCCGACGAGCTGGCGGTCCTGCTCCAGGGCCTGATGGGGATGCATCCGCTGCTCGGGGTGGAGCTGGGCGACGGGATCGAGGGGATCGCGATCTGCTCCACCGTCCCCTCGGTCCTGCACGAGCTGCGCGAGGTCACCCGGCGCTACTACGGGGACGTCCCGGCGGTCCTGGTCGAGCCCGGGATCAAGACCGGGGTGCCGATCCTGATGGACAACCCCAAGGAGGTCGGCGCCGACCGCATCATCAACGCGGTCGCGGCGGTCGAGCTGTACGGGGGGCCGGCGATCGTCGTGGACTTCGGCACCGCGACCACGTTCGACGCGGTGAGCACCGCCGGGGCGTACACGGGCGGGGTGATCGCCCCCGGCATCGAGATCTCGGTCGAGGCGCTCGGGGTGAAGGGGGCCCAGCTGCGGAAGATCGAGCTGGCCCGACCCCGGAGTGTGATCGGGAAGAACACGGTGGAGGCGATGCAGTCGGGGATCATCTACGGGTTCGCGGGGCAGGTGGACGGGGTGGTCCGCCGCATGAAGAAGGAGCTGGCGCCGGGGGACCCGGAGGATGTGACGGTGATCGCGACGGGGGGGCTGGCGCCGATGGTGCTCGGTGAGTCCTCCGAGATCGACGAGCACGAGCCCTGGCTCACCCTGATCGGCCTCCGCCTGGTCTACGAACGCAACCTGGCCCGCATGTAGCCCCCCCGCCCCGGCCATCCCCGGCCATCCCTGGCCCGTCGGGCGCCCAGAGCCGCCCCTCGCGCTTCGGACGCCCGGAGCATCCCTGGCCCGTCGGGCGCCCAGAGCCGCCCCTGGCACTTCGGACGCCCGGAGCATCCCTGGCCCGTCGGGCGCCCAGAGCCGCCCCTCGCACTTCGGATGCCCGGAGCAACCTCAGCCCGTCCGGCGTTTGAGGACGGACCCCGGACCACGGGTGGCCCGGGCATTCCCGGCCGGTCGGGTGTTTGAGGACGGACCTCGGGTGACGGGTGACCCGAGCAGATTCAGCCCGTCCGGCGTTTGAGGACGGACCCTGGGCGACAGGGGACCCGCATCCTGCGGACCCGGGTCGGGGGCCAGCCCCCGAACCCCCGCGCCTCAAACGCCGGCGGGGCTGGATTTTGTGCCTCAGCCCGCCGGCGGGGCTGAGCAACCCCAGCCGGTCCAGCGCTCAAGACCCCCTCGCGCTTCGAACGGCCCGAGCAACCTCAGCCCGTCCGGCGCCTGAGGACGGACCTCGGGTTGACGGGTGACCCGAGCAACCTCAGCCCGTCCGGCGTTTGAGGACGGACCCTGTGCCACGGGTGGCCCGGGCATTCGCAGCCGGTCGGGCGTTTGAGGACGGACCTCGCGCCACGGGTGACCCGAGCAGATTCAGCCTGTCCGGCGTTTGAGGACGGACCCCGCGCCACAGAACACCCGCACCGGCGCGGGCCCGGGCCGGGAGGCGGTCCGGGCAGGGGGGCGCGGCGCGCCCGAGGGAGGGATTAGGGCGATTACGGGCAATTCGCACGTATCGTCGCCCCATGCCCACGCCATACGGTTCCCGCGGCGGCATGGCCCTCAGTGCAGACGAGCTGCGTGTGCTCCGGCTCGCCCTCGCCGTCGCCCTCCACCCCACCCCCACCCCCCTCCCCGCCCCCGCTCTCCAGGACTGCCTCCGCCTCGCCGACTCCCTCGACGAGGCCGCCCGCGAGGCCGCCCGCCTCCGGGACTTCCTCCTCGCCGACCTCGCCCGCTACCGCCACGCCCTCCCCGGCTCCGCCGTCAGCTATCTGGAGCTGCTCCAGGACGCCCTGGCCGCCGGCTACGACCCCCTCCCCGAGGACCTCGCCGCCCTGCGCACCCTCCGCGGCGGCCCGGTCGGCGCCGCCCTGCTGGAGCGGACCGCGCGGGCCCGGTCCGTACACCCCGCGCGGCACCGCGCCGCCCCCGCCCCGCGCACCCGGCTGCTGGCGCTCCCCGGCGGGCGGGCCGCCGACGAACCCCGGCCGAAGCCCAAACCCCGGCCCGCCCCGGAACCGGCGAAGCCGCAGCCCACCCCCTCCGCGCCCGGCGAACGCCCGGTCCCCAAGCCGTCCGAGGTCTTCCCGCCCCGCCGCCGCCCCGTCCCCCCGGCGGAGCAGCGCGCCGCGGGCTAGCTACCCTGTGAGCCATGGACTACGTATCCGCCCTGCTGCCGCCCGTCGTGATGGCCACTCTCTTCACCGCTCTGATCGTGACGATCGTCAAGAGCCAGGGCGGCCCGAACAAGGCCAAGGAAGACGCCATCGCGGACGCCGTGATCGCCCGCGCCGAGGCCGCCCACACCCCCGCCCCCTCCCGCAACGCCGAGTGACCCCCGCGTTACACCCGCCCGACACCCGCCCGCCCGCGCGGTCGCGCGGGGCCGCGCGGCGGCTGGACGTACGGCAGACCTTCCGGTCGTCCGTACGTCCTTTTTGTTATGTCATTACCGAGAATTCTGGTTTCTACCACTATGGTGGCAATGTGCCCCGCCAATTGGGAGACCTCGAAGACGCCGTCATGACCCGGGTCTGGCAATGGAACCGGCCGGTCACCGTCCGGGAAGTCCTGGAAGACCTTCAGCAGGAACGGTCCATCGCCTACACGACCGTCATGACGGTAATGGACAATCTCCATCAGAAGGGCTGGGTCCGCAGGGAAGTCGAGGGCCGCGCCTATCGATATACGGCGGTCTCCACCCGCGCCGCCTACTCCGCGGCACTCATGAACGAAGCCTGGTCCCGGAGTGACAACCCGGCCGCCGCCCTCGTCGCCTTCTTCGGGATGATGTCGCCCGAGCAGCGCGAAGCGCTCCAAGCCGCGGTCCGTATCGTTCAGGGCGACGTGGTGAGCGAGACCCCGCAAGCCGGCCGCGCGGAACCGGAAGGCGCCCGCGAAGCGGAAGATGCCGCGGAACCGCGAGATGACGGCGAACTCCCGGGCGACCGGCCCGCCGACGCGGGGACCTCCCCGGGGCGATAGCGTCACCGCATGTCTTATCCCGCGCCAAATGCCATCACCGTCCGCCGCGCCAGGACCAGCGATGTGGCAGCGGTCCGCCGGCTCGTGGACCCGTACGTGGGTGAAGGCATCCTCCTCGACAAAGCCACCGTCACTCTTTACGAGTCGATCCAGGAGTTCTGGGTCGCCGAACGCGACGATGACGGTACAGTCGCCGGTTGCGGCGCACTCCACGTCATGTGGGAAGACCTCGCGGAAGTGCGCACTCTCGCCGTCGATCCCGTCTACAAGGGCCACGGCATCGGCCATCAGGTCCTGGCCAAGCTGCTGGACACAGCGCGCTGGCTCGGGGTCCGCCGGGTTTTCTGCCTCACCTTCGAAGTCGACTTCTTCGCCAAGCACGGCTTCGTGGAGATCGGCGAGACCCCGGTCGACACAGATGTCTACGCCGAGCTGCTGCGTTCCTATGACGAGGGTGTCGCGGAGTTCCTCGGGCTCGAACGCGTGAAGCCGAACACCTTGGGCAACAGCCGGATGCTTCTGCACCTGTGATCACCACTTCCGGGGCAACCGGCCAGATCCCTATGTCCGAATCGCGCACGTTTCCCGCGTTCTCGCGGTTCTGAACCTCTGCCAAGGGTTTGTGTTTTTCCGGGAAAAGCGGTTTCCTTTCCGCGTACTGCATTTTCGATGAAAGGAAATCCGGTGGCACAGAAGGTTCAGGTCCTTCTTGTCGATGACCTCGACGGCGGCGAGGCGGACGAGACGGTGACGTTCGCGCTGGACGGCAAGACCTACGAGATCGACCTCACCACCGCCAATGCGGACAAGCTCCGCGGTCTCCTTGAGCCGTACGCGAAGAGCGGCCGGCGCACGGGCGGCCGGGCGGCTTCCGGGCGCGGCAAGGGCCGTGCGGCGGCGAGCGGCAACAAGGACACCGCGGAAATCCGCGCGTGGGCCAAGGCGAACGGCTACGAGGTCAACGACCGCGGCCGCGTCCCGGCCACGGTTCGCGAGGCGTACGAGAAGGCGAACGGCTGAGCAGCGGGCTCTTAATCGGCCGAGTATTCACACGCTGCGTATTCGTACGGGTTCGTACATGTAGTCGTTTCCGCATGTGGCGGCGCGGCGGTCCGCAGCAACCGGGCCCGGTGGCACTCCGTCGCCACCGCGTCCAGGAGCCGTGCCAGATCGGGGCTGCTGCCCCGGCCCGCTCCCGTACCGCGCCCGAACGGGGCGAGGGCCGGAAGCGTCGGCTCCACCTCGCGACCCGGCACGGGGGGCCGCAGCCAGCCGGCGGTCCCCCCGGAGCCGGTCCCGCCGGGTGGGGGCGGGGCGGCCAGCCGCCCTCCCGCTCCGAGCGCGGTCAGCTCCAGCGCGATCCCGCCCCACTGGAGCCAGTCGAGCAGCCCCGGCAGCTCCTCCGCGCTGCCCGCGGCCACCCACAGCCGCATCCGCCCCCCGGCCGCCGCCACGGGCCCGGTGGGCACACCGCGGCGCAGCACGGCCGCACCGGCGGCGGACGGCACCTCCAGCACGTCGAAGCGCAGCCCGGTGCGCAGCCACGGCGGAGCGCCGTCGGCCACCGCCCAGCCGAGGGTCTGCTCGTACCACCGCGCCCAGGGCCCGTACGCGTCATCGGCGGGCGAGCGGGGCTGGGGGAGGCGCGGGAGGTGCGGGACGGCCGGAGCGCCGGCCGGGGGATTCGATGTCATGGTCCGGGAACTCCTGAGCGATGCCGCGAGTTACGCAGAGTGGGGGATGGCTCGCACAGGGTGTCGGATCGGGGGGTGCTCGGATGCGTACACGGGCGCAATGTTGTTCGCCCGTAGCTGAGGGACGGGGTGCGCGCCGCATGGACTGTCCGTGCTTGCGGGTAAGACATTCCTAGTGGGGAGGGGCGACACGCTCGCAGGGCGGTCTCACGTTCGCCATCGGCGTACTTCTGCCGGGGCTAATGGTCTGGCCTGCGGGAACATCGTCTCGCACCATCGGGTTGGAGCAGTTGTCGGCGTTCAGGGGTCAGGAGGCCACAGACGGGTGTCGGCAGTTGGAATGAGCGGTCCCCGCTTGCGGGACTAAGCTGCGGAAGGACAGGGAGGGGACCGACCCCTTACTGCCTGACCGCTCTGAGGAGCGATTAACGATGTTCGAGAGGTTCACCGACCGCGCGCGGCGGGTTGTCGTCCTGGCTCAGGAAGAAGCCCGGATGCTCAACCACAACTACATCGGCACCGAGCACATCCTCCTGGGCCTTATCCACGAGGGTGAGGGTGTCGCCGCTAAGGCCCTGGAGAGCCTCGGGATTTCGCTCGAGGCGGTCCGCCAGCAGGTGGAGGAGATCATCGGTCAGGGCCAGCAGGCCCCGTCCGGTCACATCCCCTTCACCCCCCGTGCCAAGAAGGTCCTGGAGCTGTCGCTCCGCGAGGCCCTTCAGCTGGGCCACAACTACATCGGCACGGAGCACATCCTGCTCGGCCTGATCCGCGAGGGCGAGGGCGTCGCCGCCCAGGTCCTCGTGAAGCTGGGCGCCGACCTCAACCGGGTCCGGCAGCAGGTCATCCAGCTGCTCTCCGGGTACTCGGGAGGCAAGGAGGCCGCCACCGCCGGCGGCCCCGCCGAGGGCACGCCCTCGACCTCCCTGGTCCTGGACCAGTTCGGCCGGAATCTCACCCAGGCGGCCCGCGAATCCAAGCTCGACCCGGTCATCGGGCGCGAGAAGGAGATCGAGCGGGTCATGCAGGTGCTCTCCCGCCGCACCAAGAACAACCCCGTGCTCATCGGCGAGCCCGGCGTCGGCAAGACGGCGGTCGTCGAGGGCCTGGCGCAGGCCATCGTCAAGGGCGAGGTGCCCGAGACCCTCAAGGACAAGCACCTCTACACGCTGGACCTCGGCGCGCTCGTCGCCGGCTCCCGCTACCGCGGTGACTTCGAGGAGCGCCTGAAGAAGGTCCTCAAGGAGATCCGCACCCGCGGCGACATCATCCTGTTCATCGACGAGCTGCACACGCTCGTCGGGGCGGGCGCCGCCGAGGGCGCGATCGACGCGGCCAGCATCCTCAAGCCGATGCTCGCCCGCGGTGAGCTCCAGACCATCGGCGCCACCACGCTGGACGAGTACCGCAAGCACCTGGAGAAGGACGCGGCCCTTGAGCGCCGCTTCCAGCCCATCCAGGTCGCGGAGCCCTCGCTGCCGCACACCATCGAGATCCTCAAGGGTCTGCGCGACCGGTACGAGGCCCACCACCGGGTCTCCATCACGGACGAGGCGCTCGTCCAGGCCGCCACCCTCGCGGACCGCTACATCTCGGACCGCTTCCTGCCGGACAAGGCGATCGACCTGATCGACGAGGCCGGCTCCCGGATGCGCATCCGCCGGATGACCGCGCCGCCGGACCTCCGCGAGTTCGACGAGAAGATCGCGGGTGTCCGCCGCGACAAGGAGTCGGCGATCGACTCCCAGGACTTCGAGAAGGCGGCCTCGCTCCGCGACAAGGAGAAGCAGCTCCTCGCCGCGAAGGCCAAGCGCGAGAAGGAATGGAAGGCCGGCGACATGGACGTCGTCGCCGAGGTCGACGGCGAGCTGATCGCCGAGGTCCTCGCCACGGCGACCGGCATTCCCGTCTTCAAGCTCACCGAGGAGGAGTCCTCCCGGCTGCTGCGCATGGAAGACGAGCTGCACAAGCGCGTCATCGGCCAGAAGGACGCCATCAAGGCGCTCTCCCAGGCCATTCGCCGTACGCGGGCGGGTCTGAAGGACCCGAAGCGCCCCGGCGGCTCGTTCATCTTCGCCGGTCCGTCCGGTGTGGGTAAGACCGAGCTGTCCAAGACGCTCGCCGAATTCCTCTTCGGCGACGAGGACGCGCTGATCTCCCTCGACATGTCGGAGTTCAGCGAGAAGCACACGGTTTCCCGGCTCTTCGGCTCCCCTCCCGGATACGTGGGATACGAGGAGGGCGGCCAGCTCACCGAGAAGGTCCGCCGCAAGCCGTTCTCCGTCGTCCTGTTCGACGAGGTCGAGAAGGCCCACCCCGATATCTTCAATTCCCTTCTGCAGATCCTGGAGGACGGTCGGCTGACCGACTCCCAGGGCCGCGTCGTGGACTTCAAGAACACGGTCATCATCATGACGACCAACCTCGGGACCCGGGACATCTCCAAGGGATTCAACCTGGGCTTTGCCGCGCAGGGCGACGTCAAGTCGAACTACGACCGGATGAAGGTCAAGGTCAACGAAGAGCTGAAGCAGCACTTCCGGCCCGAGTTCCTCAACCGTGTGGACGACACGGTCGTCTTCCACCAGCTCACCGAGGAAGACATCATCCAGATCGTCGACCTCATGGTCGCCAAGGTGGATGAGCGTCTCAAGGACCGCGACATGGGCCTGGAGCTGAGCCCCTCGGCCAAGTCGCTGCTCGCCAAGAAGGGCTACGACCCCGTGCTGGGCGCCCGGCCGCTGCGCCGGACGATCCAGCGGGAGATCGAGGACATCCTCTCCGAGAAGATCCTCTTCGGTGAGCTGCGCCCCGGTCACATCGTGGTCGTGGACTCCGAGGGCGAGGGTGACCAGAAGAAGTTCACCTTCCGCGGCGAGGAGAAGGCGGCACTGCCCGACGTCCCGCCGATCGAGCAGGCGGCCGGCGGCGCCGGACCGAACCTCTCGAAGGAGGCGTAGGCCGAGCGGCCGTGCCCCGCACGGCCGCACAGGGGCTGCCCCGGATGCGTACAGAGACGTACGGACCCGGGGCAGCCCCTTTTTTCCCGTCCGGTGCCGGCGGGGCCTTCAGCAGAGTCGCGGCTTCCGCCAGGCGCACTCGGTCCCGGTATCCGGGGCGCCCGCCGGGCCCGGGGCATCCGCCGAGCCCGATGCGCCGTCCGGGGTGCTTGTGGCACCCGGGGGCCGGGGCGCGACGGACGCGATGGTGCCGGCGGCCGTGTCCGAGCGGGCGAGGGTCACCACGATCGCGTCCTCGACGCTCTTCACCGACGGGGCGAGGTAGTTGTTCAGGACGATCGCGTAGACGAGTTCCCGGCCGGCGGCGTCCTTCACATAGCCGGAGAGCGCCGACGCCCCCGTGAGCGACCCGGTCTTGGCGCGGGCGTTGAGCGCGGCGGGGGTGTTGCACATCCGGGTCCGCAGGGTGCCCCCGACGGCCCGGTCCGGGGCGCAGGCCACGGGCAGGGAGGCATGCCAGTCGGCGTACCAGGGGGCGTCCCGCACCGACAGCAGCAGCCGGGCGAACTGCTCGGCCGGGACGACGTTCATCCGGGACAGACCCGAGCCGTCGGCCTGGCGCAGGGTGCTCGTATCGACACCCTCCTCCCGCAGCCGGGCGTTCACGGCCGACAGCCCGGCGCTCCAGGTGCCCCGGCCCGCGGTCTCGTGCCCGATGGTCTTGATCAGCGCCTCGGCGTGCATATTGTTCGACAGCTTCATGAACGGACGCATCAGCTCCCGCAGCGGCATGGACCGGTGCGAGGCGAGGACGCGCGCGCCGGCGGGGGTGGGGCGGCCCAGGCGCGGGTCGTCCCCGATCCGCACCCCGTGGCGGGCGAGCGCGTCGGAGAAGACGGCGGCGGCGTAGCCGGTGGGCTCCCAGACCGTCACCCACTCCTTGGTGGCGCTGCCGCCGAGCGGAATGTTCCCGCTGACGGTGACGGTGTTGCCGCCGTGCCGCCGCGCGATCGCGAGGGTGTCGGACCCTCCGGCGGCGACGGTGGTGCCGCTGTTGTCGATCCGTACGTAGTCGGTCCGCGGGGTGACCGTGATCCTCGGCCGGTCGCCCGCCTTCGCCCCGGGCACCGCCTCGACGATCACGGTGCCCGCGTCGTAGTCGGTGTCGGGTGCGACGGTGAGCGCCGAGATCTGCGCCGAGTAGTACGAGGACTCGTCGTCGCCGGCCCAGCCCCGGCCCAGGCGCTCGGTGTCGAAGCGGGTGTCGTCGGCGATCAGCCGTCCGGTGACGCGCTGGATTCCGCTCGCGGCGAGGTCGGCGGCGAGCCGGTCGTAATCCCCGGGGAGGGTGGTGGGGTCGCCGCTGCCGCGCAGATGGAGATCGCCCCGGAGCGTCGAGCCGTCCCGGCGGCCGGGGGAGAGCACCTCGGTGGTGTACCGGTGGTCGGGGCCGAGGAGGGCCATGGCGGCGGCCGAGGTGAGGAGTTTGGTGTTGGAGGCGGGCATCAGCCGGTCGGTCCCGGCGCGCTGGTAGAGCCGCTCCCCGGTCACGGCGTCCGCGATGACGACGCTCGACGCCCCGCCGTCCAGCCGCGCGTCGGCGAGGATCGTGTCGACGGCTCCCTTCAGCCCGCTGTCGGAGGGTCCGGCCCCGGCGGGGGCGCTCAGGGTGAGGGTGAGGGCGGAGACGAGGACGCAGACGGCGGAGCCGAGCAGGGGGCGGGTGCGGGGGCGGCGGGTCTCGGTCGTTGTTCTCTCGTGGCTGGTCATGGAAGGAGAATCCCGGATGCGGCGGAGCCCGGAAAGGGAGGCGGACGACCCGGTGTTCCCCGTGGCGCGGTCCGGCTTCCCCGCCCGGCCCGATCCGGCCTCCCGCCCCGCCCGGCCCGATCCGGCCTCCCGCCCCGGCTGGTCCGTGCCCCCGGCCGGACCACACGGCCCCCCGGCCCCCCGGCCCCCCGGCGGCCCGGCGGCGTCCGGGCGGTCAGGTGTCGGGGCCCGCCTCCAGCCGGTCGCCGAGGAACTCGCCCCCGATCACGGTCAGCCGGGTGCCGGGCTCGTGGCGGATGCCGACGCTCAGCCCGGGGAGGCGGTGGAGCCCCGTCAGATCGACGGTGTACTCCGGGACTTCCGCGACCATCGCGTCGAACCTGGTGAGGGAGGGGAAGGCCCGCGCCAGCCCTGCGGTGTCGAGGGGCTCGCCCAGGCCCTCCAGCAGCAGATGGGTGATGCCGGGGGCCTCCGGGACCGCGCCCAGGTCGAGCGTGGCGCCGGACGCCAGACAGAGCATGGTGAGCGCGGGCAGCTCCCGCACGGTCCCGATGAGCGTGGGCAGATGGACGGGCGCGGGGAGGATCAGCCGCTCCACCCGGTTCCAGCGGCGCAGACTCCCGTACGAGAAGCCGGTCCGGCCCGAGACATAGAGGCTCCGGGTGCGGGGCGGGCGGCCGGGCAGGTCCAGTGTCCGCAGATCCACCATCAGCCAGTCGAAGACGCGGTCCGACAGCTCCGCCAGCGACTCGAGCCCGGTGCACTCGACCAGCGACAGCTCCTCCACGCCGGGGTGGTCCGCCAGGAAGTCCAGCGAGGTCAGCTCGTGGTTGCTGAAGAGGGACAGCTCGGTGAGCCCGGTGCGCGGCAGATGCGCCCGGAGGGCCTCCGGGCGGTGGTTGCCGTGGAACCAGAGCCTGGGGACGGGCCCGCAGCGGTGCAGCTCCCGCAGCTGGCCGTCGTTGACGACATGGACGACGACATCGTCCAGTTCGACCCGGGAGAGCACCTCGCGGGCGTACGGCCCGGCCGGGAAACCGCTCCAGGCGCTCACCAGGGCCTGGCGCACCGTGTGGTCGGGGCGGCCGGTGAACTCCCGCAGCCGTTCCATGGCGCTCTCCCCGCCCACCAGCGCGATCGTCTCGATGACCGCCTCGTCCGCCGTCCAGTCGCCCGAGGGGCCCGGCAGCAGCGGCAGGACCGGCGGGCCGACGGCGGCCAGCGCCGCGGCCTCCCGGGCGTCCCGGGGCGGCATCAGCTCCCTGATCCGCCGCTCCGCCTCCGCCCGGATGCCCTCGTCGAGGAAGACGGCCGACGCGGCGCACTCCATGGCCAGGATGTGGACGGAGCGGCCCCCGGGGCTTCTGTCACCGGCCTCGGTGAGCTGCTCGATCAGCCGGCCCACCCGCCGCTCGAAGTGCCCGACCGACAGCCGGACGACGTCCTGCCACTGCTCGTCGTCCGCGTGCAGGCACAGCTCCCGCACGCTGTCGGTGTCGGCGAACTCCTTGGCGGCCAGATAGTCCTGGAACGTGCGGTGGATGAAGTGGACGGTGTCCCCGGTGCGCTGCTGGAGCAGACCGCTGCGGTTGAGCAGATGCGTCAGGATCTGCTGGGAGTCGCCCTGTTCGGCGAGTTGCGGCATGGCGGCCACGGCCCGCTCGATCTGGGTGCGGGCCTCGCCGGGGGTGAGCTGGCTCTGGCCGCCGCGCACCAGCCATACGGCGATGTGCTGGAGCAGCAGTTTGTGTTCGTCGACCTCGATGGCCAGCCCCTCGGGGGTGCCGATGCCGCGCTCGCTGTCCCGCTTGCCCAGCAGCATGTCGAGCGTCGCCCGGTACAGCTCCCAGCGGCTGCGCGGCAGCCGGCCCCGGCGCTTGCGGTGGAGCGCGCAGATGACGGCGCAGAGCAGCGGGGTGCGGGCGAGGTCCCGCAGCACGCGGTGGCCGGCGAACTCGCGGTGCAGCTCCCGCTCCAGCTCGTTCAGCCGCCGGGCCTCGCCGTCGATACGGGCCTGGTCCAGCGCGGCGTACTCCACCAGGGCCGCGCCGTGCCAGGCGGTGACGAAGGCGTCGATGTCGGTGTCGCTCATGGGCAGGAGCAGCAGATCGGCGAAGCCCTCGCCGGTGAGCCAGTCGGCCTCCACCGCGCCGGGGCGCACGGTCGCGAGGCAGTCGATGTCGCTGTGGCGCCGCAGGAGCCCGGTCAGCCAGGCGCGGGCCCGGGGGCGGGCGTTCTGGGGGAGTTCGTCGAAGCCGTCGACGAGGAGCAGCGCGCGGCCGGAGTCCAGGACGCGTTCGGCCCAGCCCTCGGGCGCGCGGCCGACCGGGAGTTCGGCGACCTCGGCCAGGGCGTCGGGGCCGGGGAACGCGCCGCCCCGGTTCCGCACCGCGCGCAGCGGGACGACAAAGGGCACCAGTCCGTTGAGCCGGTCCAGTTCGGCGGGGAGGGTTCCGCAGGCGGCGTGGGCGGCGAGCCACCACACCAGGGTGGTCTTGCCCGCGCCGGCCTCGCCGCGCAGCAGGGTGCGCCGGCTGAGCCCGAGGAGTTCCTCCACCCGCCGGGGTCCGGGGCGGGGGTCGGGCGGTGCGGTCTGCGGGGTGCCGTGGCCGGTGAACCAGAGGATCTCCTCGTCCCCCGGGCGGGTGGCCTCCAGGCTCAGATAGGCGGTGTCGAGGTCCCAGCTCGACTCGCTGATGCCGAGTTCGTCGATGCCGAAGACCTCCGTCTTGGCGTACTGGGCCCGGAGCGCCCCGGTGTACCGCTCCTCGAAGGCGCCGTCCCGGGGGTCGAAGCCGGAGACCTTCTCCAGCCGGGGCAGCCCCGGCACCAGTCCCGGCCGTCCCGCTCCCGGCCGCCCGGGCACGAGCCCCGGCCGTCCCGCCCCCGGCGCGGCCTCCGCCTCCGCCTCCGCCTCCGCCTCCGGCCCCGGCTCCCCGGAAAGGGCCCTGCGGACCGGTTCCAGCGGCACGGTCTCCAGGTGCTGCTGCCCCTCCGTCTCCCGCACCCGGGCGACGATGCCCAGCAGGACGGGACCGGCGAAGACGGGGGCGCCGGAGAGCCCGGCGAGCGGGACCGGGCCGCGCGGCGGCACCGCGCCGGGGGAGTGGTCGAGCCAGAAGGTGAGGGCACCCCGCAGCCGCCCCGCGACGGGCAGGACGCTGCCCCGGTACTGGCCGAAGTCCAGCCTCCGGGACCGCTGTCCCTCCCCATCGCGCGGGCCGGTGGTGGTGCGCCCGCCGTACCGCTGGTGGTGCGGGAAGCCGATGGCCTGGCAGCCGGGCAGGGGATCGTCCCCGGTCGGGCGGCCCCAGCGGAGCCGGCCGAGCCCGGCCGCCGGGATCACCTCGCTCTCCCCGCGCAGCAGCGCGGCGTCGGTGGCGTCCGCGGTGCCCGTCCACACCACCGCACAGCGGGTCCGCTGCCCGGTCTCGGGGTGGACCACCTCCGCCGTCGTCCCGTCTCCGACCACATGTGCGCAGGTCAGGATGTGTCTGGGGTCGAGCAGCACCCCGGTGCCCTGCCGCCGGCCGTGCACCGCCACCACGCGTCGCGAAGCGCTGAGCCCCATCCGCCCCAACCCCCTTCGTCCCGGCCCGAGATTAGTGGCCCAGGCCACTTTCGGGCCGGTGTTCGCGTGACCCGGCCCACAGCGCCGCAGGGCCCCCCGGTGACAAGGCACACAGGCCGATCCGGCCCTACTAGCCCCCCTAGGAGCACTCTTCCGGGCCGGGTGCGGGACCCCGCCGTGCCGGGCCCCGGGACTTTGGTCCCGGGCGGACGGAGCCGGGACCGATCACCGCGGGATGGGGCACCCCCTTGGCCCCGGCATGCGGATAAACCCGTTTCCGGATATCCGTTTCCCTCGATGTCCAGCGAGATCGACGATCTAGGACAGAAGGTGTCAAGGGTTTGATTCCCGGCGCTCCCGCTACGACGTAATGTCGTAGTTGGGGTGTTTGAGGTGAAGTGGGCGGATCGGTTACCAAGGGATGGCCAACACATCCCGGCACGCCTCCCGTGCCGGGTCCCTCATTGCCCGGAGGCTCCCCCGTATGCGTGTCACTTCTCGTCGTCCCCGCCTGTCCGCTCTCCGTACCCGTACCGCCGTCGTGGCGGCAGGTCTGGGAGCGTCGACGGTGCTCGGCGCAGGGGCCGCGTTCGCCGCAGAGACCGGCGTGCAGGCCACGGCGCCCGCCGCCGCCAGCACCTCCAGCGCGGTGGCGGCCCAGGCGAAGGCCCAGTCCAAGGCCGCCGCCGCCACCAAGGTCACCGCCAAGCCGGTCGCCGCCGCCAAGTCCGCCAGTGGCTGGTCCAAGCCGCTGTCCCAGTACGTCCTGAGCGCCACCTACGGCAAGGGCGGGGCCATGTGGGCCAGCAACCACTCCGGCCAGGACTTCGCCGTCCCCACCGGCACCTCGGTCAAGTCCGTGGGTCCGGGCACCGTCGTGAAGGCCGGCCCGAACGGCGCCGGTGACGGTCCCGCGTACGGCAACGCCGTCGTGATCAAGCACGACAGCAACACCTACTCCCAGTACGCGCACCTCTCCCGCGTGGATGTGAAGATCGGCCAGCAGGTCTCCGGCGGTCAGCAGATCGCCCTGTCCGGCAACACCGGCAACTCCAGCGGTCCCCACCTCCACTTCGAGATCCGGACGACCCCGAACTACGGCAGCGCCGTGAACCCGGTCGCCCACCTGCGTTCCGAGGGCATCACCCTCTGACACATCGCCGCGCTCCCCAGCGGCCCGGTGACCCAGACGGGCACGGCCCCCGGTGCACACCGCACCGGGGGCCGTGCCCGTCTCCGTACGCTCTCCGCGCCCCCGCTCAGCCCGGGTGCCCGCGCCCCGCGCGCGCCGCTCAGGCTCCCGCCCGCCCGTCCGTCCCCGCCCGCCCGTCCGCCGCCGGCAGCATCGGGAAGCTGCCGCTCACCGTCGGAGCGTGCTCCGGCAGCCAGAGCACCGCGATCGCGCCCCCGCTCTCCACCGAGGGATCGGCACCCTTCGCCGCCGCGGCGTTGCGGAACGTGAGCCGCGCCCCCAGCACCCGCGCCTGGCCCGCCGCGATCGTCAGCCCCAGACCGTGGCCCGTGCCCGCCCGGTCGCTCGCCCCCGTACGGAAGCGGCTCGGGCCCTCGCGCAGCAGCGCGTCCGGGAAACCGGGGCCGTGGTCACGGACCCGCACCACCCGGCCCTCCACCGTGACCTCCACCGGCGACCTGCCGTACTTCGCGGCATTGGTGAGCAGATTCAGCAGAATCCGCTCCAGCCGCCGGGGGTCGGTGTTCACCCAGGACTCGTGCACCACCTGCACCGGCACATCCGGATTCAGCACCGCTATCCGCCGGGTGACGAACTCCCCGAGCGCGATCTCCTGAAGCTCCGCCCGCTCCGACGCGCTGTCCAGCCGGGCCACCTCCAGTACGTCCTCCACCAGGGTCCGCATCGCCTGCGCCCGGTCCCGCACCAGCTCCGACGGCCGGCCGGGCGGCAGCAGCTCGGCCGCCGTCAGCAGCCCCGTCACCGGGGTCCGCAGCTCATGGGCGATATCGGCGGTCACCCGCCGCTCCGCCTCGATCCGCGCGTTCAGGGCGTCGGTGAGCGCGTCGATGGCCTGCGCCAGATCATCGGTCTCATCGCGGACGAAACCGCCGATCGCGTCCCGGACCCGGCTGCCCGTATGGCCCTGGGCGACATTGGCCGCCGCCGCGGCGGCCTTCCGCAGCCGGCGCGAGAGCTGCCCGCCGATCAGCACCCCCAGCGCACAGCCGCCGAAGACCACCGACGCTGAACCGATCATCAGCGCCCGGTCCAGATCCTCCAGGATCACCGCGCTCCGCCCGGAGAACTCGGTGCGCAGCGAGAGCACATCCCCGCTGGCGAGCGGGACGGCGGCCCAGATCTCCGGCGGGCCGTCGTGCCGGTCCTCCACGAAGCTGCCGCGCCGCTTCTGCTCCATGAGCCGCTTCAGCTCCGCCGGCAGCGCGGGATCGTTGACCTTGAAGTTGTACCGGGGGTCCTTGTTCTTGGGCTTGTCGAACCCCCGCTGCTGGGTGACGAGGACGCGCTGGAGCTGCACATCGCGGGCGTTGTCCAGCATCGAGACCCGCGCGGCGTTGTGCACCACCAGGCTCAGCGCCACCGCGATGAGCGCGCCCACGGTGGCGATGGCGATACTGATCTTCCAGCGGACCCCGGTGCGCAGGATCAGCCGCTTCATACCGCGCTCCCGCGCGGCCCCGCCGGGCTCATGCCTCGCCTCATGCCTTGAGCTTGTAGCCGAAGCCGCGGACCGTCTCGATCCGGTCCTGGCCGATCTTGGTGCGCAGCCGCTGGACATGGACGTCCACCACCCGGGTGTCACCGCCCCAGCCGTAGTCCCAGACCCGCTCCAGCAGCTTGTCCCGGGACAGAACGGTGCCGGGCACCGAGGAGAACTCCAGCAGCAGCCGCATCTCGGTCGGCGTCAGCGCGACCGGCGCCCCCGCCTTCCGCACCTCCATGCCCTCCGGGTCGACCTCCAGATCGCCGAAGGTCAGCAGCGCGCCCTGGGCGTTCTGGCCGCCGTCGGCGGGAGCGCCGCCGCCCGCGTGGCCGAAGCGGCGCAGCACCGCCCGGATACGGGCGACCAGCACCGCGCCGTCGAAGGGCTTGGTCACATAGTCGTCGGCGCCGGCCTCCAGGCCCAGCACCACATCGATCGAGTCGGCCCGCGCCGAGAGCATGATCACCGGCACGGTCGACTCGTCGCGGATGCGCCGGCACAGACTCACCCCGTCGAGCCCCGGGACCATCACATCGAGCAGCGCGATGTCCGGGCGGTCCGCGCGGAACGCCTCCAGGCCCAGGAGCCCGTCCGGCATCGCGGTGACCACGAAGCCGTGCCGCTCCAGCGCGAGCTGGGTCGCCTCACGGATGACATCGTCGTCCTCGACGAACAGCACATGGGTGTCGGCCATCCGGTGCTCTCAGTTCTCGCTCGGGGGTGGATCGGTCGGCTCGGGGTCGGTGAACTCGTCCTCGTCGGCGGTCCGGCCGAGTTCATTGCGCACCCAGTGCAGCTTGGTGAACCGGCCGTCCGACCAGTGGTAGGTGGTGATCTCCTCGACGGACGGCGAGGCCACCGGGTCGCGCTCCGTGTAGACGGGCCGGGTCACCACCAGATCGCCCCGGTCGATGTTCGCGTAGACCGCGGGTTCCTCGGAGGTGAAGACATTCTCGTACGTCGTGCCGCTCGCCCGGTACACATAGGTGCCGAGACCGACCCCGTCGGCGCAGGTCATCACGTTGACCACCACGTCCGGCACCGCGCCGCCGGTCATGTTCCCGTGGGTGGTGTCGATCGGGTAGTCGCCGCGGGTGCAGGGCTTGAGACCGGCCTTGACCCGCGCGTCGACCTCCGGATCGTTCTTGATCAGCTTCACCGGGTCGACATCGGAGGTGTCCTTCGGCGCCCCGTCCGCGTCGGGACCCGTCGCGTTCGGGTTGGCCACCGCCTCGGCCTGGGCCGAGCCCTCGTCCTTGACCCCGCCGCCGCCCGTGGTGCAGCCCGTGAGCAGCCCGAGGGCGGCGAACACGGCGATGGCCGCCGCGCCCGCCGCCCGGGACCCGCGAACACGCCGGCCCGGAGGGCTCGCGCCCCCCGGTCCGGCGTCCGGGACGTTCCCTGGGCCGCCCCGCGGACTGCCCCCCTGGCCTGTCAGGCCGCGCACCGCTCCTGCCCCCACTCGTCGTCACTCCGCCGCCGCACCCCGCAGGCCGTGCCGCGCTCCCGCGCACGGGTGTCGAGACCCCGGTCCAGATCCCCCAGACCCAGCGTCCCGTCCTGCGGAACCCGGCTTTCCGGAACCCTGCCCTCCGGAACCCGGCCGCCGAACCCTCGGCCCGCCGGCTCACCGCTCTGCAGGTTCCGGCTCTCCAGCTCCTGACGGAGCCGCGCCAGCGCCCGGTGCAGTGTGCTCTTCACGGTACCCGCCGACATGCCCAGAGCGGCAGCGGTCTCCTCGGTGCTCATCTGCTCCCAGTGACGCAGCACCACCACACTGCGCTGCTTGGGGGCGAGCACCTTCAGCACGTCCATCAGCAGGGCACGGTCCGCGCGCTGGTCACTGCCGTCCTCGACGCAGGCGTCGGGCAACTGCTCGGTGGGCACCTCTTCGAGCTTGCGCGCCCGCCACCACTCCGTCCGCGTATTGATCATCACCCGGCGGAGGTAGGCATCGGCGAGGGACTTGTCCGCGATGCCGTCCCAGCGGCCGTAGGTGCGGGCCAGCGCGGTCTGCAGCAGATCCTGGGCGTCGATGGGGTCGGGGACCAGCCGCCGGGCGCTGCGCAGCAGCGCCTCCTGCCGGGTGCGTACGTACTCCTCGAAGCCGAGCACCTCGCCGTGCGCCATTCCAACCGCCTCCGTCCCCGTGACAAGCACCGCGTTCCGTTACGTCAGAAGTTACGGAGCAGTTGTCACGGCGCTGTGCGGGGAAGCCGTCGGCGGGCGCACGGCCATCCATCGGTTGTGTAACAGCGAATGTTTCACGGCCGGTTCGGTGGGGAATACGGGGCTTCGCCCCGAGGGGCCGGGTGTGCCCGTGCCTCCGGCTGGGGCACGGTTGGCCGTACGCCCGGGGCGGTCACGGACCCGGCCGTGCGTCCCGGCGGCCCGGGGCCGGTGGCCCGGGGCCGGGTGTACGGGCCGGTGGCCGGGTGGGCTGTACGGTCCGGTGGTGCCCGGGCCGGGTGCCTCCGGCTGGGCGCGTGGCTTGGCCGTACGGACGGGGGCGCTCGCGGGCCGGCAGCCCCGGGCCGGTGGCCGGGTGGGCTGTACCGCCCGGCGGTGCGTGGGCCGATCGTACGGCCCGATGGCCCGGGCCGGGTGGTGCGGGGTTGGTGGCCCGGGCGGGTCGCACGGGCCGGTGGTGCGTGGGCCCGTGGTACGGGCGGGGGCTCACCGGTCGGCGGCCCCGGGCCGGTTCGTGAGGGTCGGTGGTACGGGCGGATCGTACGGTCCGGTGGTGCCCGGGCCGGCCGTACGGGCCGGTGGCCCGGGTCGGGTGCCTCCGGCTGGGCGCGTGGCTTGGCCGTACGGACGGGGGCTCACAGGTTGGGGGCCCGGCCCGGGCGGGCCGACGGCACCGGGCTGGTGGTCCCGGTTGGCCGTCCAGGCCGGTGCGCCGGGGCGGGGTTCGGGGGCGCCCTGCCGGGGCGGTTCACCCCGGCAGCCGGTACATCCCCTCCGCGAGCGGCTCCACCAGCCCGTCCGCCACCAGCCCGTCCAGCGCCCGCGCCCGCTGCACCGGCTCGTGCCAGACCGCGTCGAGCGCCGACTGCGGCACCTCGCCGTGCGCCTCCCGCAGCACCGCCAGCAGCTTGCCGCGCACCTGGCGGTCGGTGCCCGCGTAGGTCTGGCCGCGCCGGGCGGGGCCCTCGTGGGCGGGCTTCCCGGCCAGCCGCCAGGCGCACCGCGCCGCGATGGGACAGCGCGCGCAGTCCTCGTTCCGGGCCGTGCACACCAGCGCGCCCAGCTCCATCGAGGCCGCCGCCCAGCGCGACGCCGTCCCCTCGTCCTCGGGCAGCAGCGCACGGGCGAGCTTGCGCTCCGCCGCGGTCGTCGCCGTCGGCGGGTACTGGATACCGGTCGCCGCGCGGGCCAGCACGCGCCGCACATTGGTGTCCAGGACGGCGTGCCGCTGCCCGTACGCGAAGGAGGCGACGGCCGCCGCGGTGTACTCGCCGATCCCGGGCAGCGCGAGGAGCTGGGCGTGGTCGCTGGGCACATCGCCGCCGTGCCGCTCCGTTATCGCCTGCGCGGCCCCGTGCAGCCGGAGCGCGCGGCGCGGATAGCCGAGCCGGCCCCAGGCGCGCACGGCCTCCCCGCTGGCCTCGGCCGCCAGATCGGCGGGCCGGGGCCAGCGGGCCAGCCACTGCTCGTACACCGGGAGCACCCGGCTGACCGGAGTCTGCTGCAGCATGAACTCGCTGACCATCACCCCCCACGCGCCCGCCTCGGGGCGGCGCCAGGGCAGATCGCGGGCGTGCTGGTCGAACCAGGCGATGACGGGAGTGTGCAGGGCGGCGGCGTCGGCGGGGGCGAGGTCTGTGGTGGTGTCAGTCATGGCACTGACGATCCTGGCACGACCGGGGGAGCCGGTGGTGCATACGCTCCGGACGGGTGGGCTAAGCGGCGGAGGGATGTACGCGCCGGCTCCCGGGCGCCCGGGGCCGTTCGGGTGGCCCGGCCGGAGGGTCAGCCGCGCCCCGACGCACCCGGACCCGGACCCGGACCCGCGAACCAGACCACCGGGGCGTACCGGCTCGTGCGCACCGCGGCCAGGAGCGACGACGCCGGGCGGGCGAGCAGGACCATGAGGACCGCCGCCACCACCGCGCCGAGCACCACGCCGACGATCACATCGTGCGGATAGTGCACCCCCACGAAGACCCGGGAGAACGCCATCAGCAGCGCCATCGGCGCGGCCGCCCACACCAGCACCGGCCGGGCGAGGGCGAGCGCGACCGCCGCCGCCCCCGCGATCGAGGCGTGATTGCTGGGGAAGGACCAGTCCCCGGTGGGCGGGCAGGCCACCAGGGACGCCGCCGCGTCCGTCACCGTCCGGCACGGGCGCTCCTCGTCGAACACCGTCTTGAGCGATTCGCTGATCACATATCCGGCCGCGGTCGCCAGGGGGGCGAGCACGGCCACGGCTATCGCGGACGCGCTCTGCGCGCGCGCCCGCCACCAGACGGTGAGGAAGAGCGCGCCGAAGACCAGAAGCCCGGCCTCGGTCCACACCTCGGCGAGGTGCTGGACCCAGGAAGGGGACGACTCGGCCAGTTCGGTGATGTCGCGGTACAGGCCGCGAGTGATGCTGCTGTCCATGATCACTGACCGTACCCGGCGGACCCGAACCGTCACCCGCAGCGATCGTCCACCGCCGCCCCCGACGAAAGGAGGGGGTGACCGGGGCCCATCCGGGATGATGATCAGCAGAACTTGGCGCGTAGGCGGCGGGTGGGACCGGAGTTGGCCGGGTTCTCTCGTAGAGTTTGGTACGTGGGATCTCTGCGCAATCCGATCGGGCCGCTCCCCTCCTCCATCTACTGGCGCCGGAGGGCCATCGCGCTGGCCCTGGCCGCGCTGCTCCTGCTGCTGGGCATCTGGGCGCTCAGCACCCGAGGCGGGGGCGGGGGCGACGACGACAACGCCAACGGCGCCTCCAGCAGGGCCCCTTCGACGATCGAGCCGGGCCCCTCCCGCTCCGGCCCCGCGATCAGCGAACAGCCGGGCGGGCGCGAGGACTCCGGTGGCCCGGACTCCGGTACGTCGCCCGGCGCCGGTGACGGCACCGGCCCCGGCGGCCCGGGCAGTGGTTCCACCGGCCCCGGCGGCGGCGCAAACGGCGGTTCGGGCGGTGGCCCGGGCGGCGATTCGGATGGCGGCTCCGGTGGTCCCGGCGGCTCCGGCGACAGCGGTACGGAGGGTTCCGGCGGCTCCGGCGGCGGCGCGGGCTCCGGAGGCCCGGCCGGCCAGCGGGTCCGGGCCGGCTCCCCCCTGCCCGACTGCCCCTCCGGCGCACTGGAGTTGACCCTCACCACCCGCAACGACTACGCGCCGGACCAGAAGCCGTCCTTCCGGCTCAACGCCCGCAACACCTCGGCCACCGACTGCAAGGCGGACCTCGGACCCGCCGGCGCGGTCCTCACCATCCGGGACAACGCCGCCGAGGAGGTGTGGTCGTCGAAGGACTGCCCGCGCCCCGGGGGCAGCCTGCTGCTCCGGGTCCCCGCCCAGGCCACGATCACCCACACCGTGGAGTGGGACCGCCGGATGAGCGAGCCCCGGTGCGCGACCCCGCCGGCCGGCGCGGTCCCCGCCGGCACCTATCTGGTCGAGCTGCGCTTCCCGGGCGAGCCGATGAGCCAGCGCTCCTTCGTCCTCAAGAAGGACTGACGAGCGAAGGACTGACGAGCCACCCCCGCCCCGGCACAGCGCGGAGGCCGCCACGGAAGATCCGTGGCGGCCTCCGCGCGTCGTGCCCGTCGTGCCCGTCGTGCGCGCTGTCGCGGGGAACGGAAAGGGCCCGGGCCCGCTACACGTACCGTTCGAGAATGGAGGACTCGGCGAGACGGGACAGCCCCTCCCGGACACTCCTCGCTCGGGCCTCGCCGACGCCGTCCACGGTCTGGAGGTCGTCCACGCTCGCCGCGAGCAGCTTCTGCAACCCCCCGAAGTGCTCCACCAGCCGCTCGATGATGGCTCCGGGGAGCCTCGGCACCTTCGCCAGCAGCCGGTAACCGCGGGGCGAGACAGCCGAATCCAGGGTCTCGGGAGAGCCGCTGTACCCCAGCGCCCGCGCCACTATGGGCAGTTCCAGCAGCTCGGTGTGGGTGAGGGCGTCCAGTTCGGAGAGCGCCTCACCGACCGTGCGGGAGCGCTTGGCGGTCGGCTCGGGCACATAGTCGCGCACCACCAGCTCCCGCTCGGGCTCCACCCCCGCGATCAGCTCGTCGAGCTGGAGCGAGAGCAGCCGGCCGTCCGTGCCCAACTCGACGACGTACTCGGCGATCTCGGTGGCGATCCGGCGGACCATCTCCAGCCGCTGGGCGACGGCGGTGACATCCCGGACCGTGACCAGGTCCTCGATCTCCAGCGCGGAGAGCGTCCCCGCCACCTCGTCGAGGCGGAGCTTGTACCGCTCCAGGGTCGCCAGCGCCTGATTGGCCCGGGAGAGGATCGCGGCCGACTCCTCCAGGACCCGGCGCTCCCCGTCCACGTACAGCGCGATCAGACGCATCGACTGGGAGACGGAGATCACCGGGAAGCCGCACTGGCGGGAGACCCGGTCGGCCGTGCGGTGCCGGGTGCCGGTCTCGTCCGTGGGGATCGAGGCGTCCGGCACCAGCTGCACCCCCGCCCGGTGGATTCTGGTGGCGTCCTTGTCGAGGATCAGGGCGCCGTCCAGCTTGCACAGCTCGCGCAGCCGGGTGGCGGCGAACTCCACGTCCAGGACGAAGCCCCCCGTACACATCGACTCGACGGTCTTGTCCATGCCCAGGACGATCAACCCTCCGGTGTTGCCCCGCAGGATGCGCTCCAGGCCGTCGCGGAGCGCGGTGCCGGGAGCGACCGCGCTCAGGGCGGCGCGGATCAGTGCTTCGTTGCCGGAGCCCGCGCCGGACTTTCCGGGTGCTGATGCCCGGTCGTTGGCTGCCACTGCACTCCTCCGGCTCGTACGGATGGGCGAGACCAGGGCAAAGTCTACCGGCGAGTGTCGCCGCCCCGTGGGGCCTCCGCCCGCTCTCTGCGCGGAGCCCCGCCGGAGGCACCCCCGGAGCCCTCATCCTGCCCCCGCTTCCGGCCGCGCGGAAGCACTCCGAGAGCCTCACCCACATCGGCCACTTCCGTCACCGTCATCCCCGCCGGGACCCTGCCGGGGTCGGCCGGGACCAGGGCGTGGGTGAAGCCGAGCCGGTGGGCCTCGGCCAGCCGGCGCTGTACGCCGGTGACCCGCCGGACCTCGCCCGCGAGGCCGACCTCGCCGATGGCCACCAGGTTCTTCGGCAGCGGGGAATCGGTGGCGGCCGACGCCAGCGCCAGCGCGATGGCGAGATCCGCCGCCGGCTCGGAGAGCTTCACCCCGCCGACCGTCGCACTGTAGATGTCGCGCTTGCCGAGGGCGGTGATCCGGCCGCGCTGCTCCAGCACGGCGAGCATCATCGAGACCCGGGAGGTCTCCAGACCCGAGGTGGTGCGCCGGGGGGAGGGGATCTGCGAATCGACGGTGAGCGCCTGCACCTCGGCCACCAGAGGGCGCTTGCCCTCCAGTGTCACCGTCAGACAGGTGCCGGGCACCGGCGCGTCCCTGCGGGTGAGGAAGAGGCCCGAGGGGTCGGTGAGCCCGTTGATCCCCTCGTCGGTCAGCTCGAAACAGCCGACCTCGTCGGTCGCCCCGTAACGGTTCTTGATGCCCCGGACCAGCCGCAGCCGGGCATGGCGGTCCCCCTCGAAGTGCAGCACCACATCGACGAGGTGCTCCAGCAGCCGCGGCCCGGCGATCGCGCCGTCCTTGGTGACATGGCCCACCAGCAGCGTGGACATACCGCGCTCCTTGGAGGCGCGGATCAGCGCGCCCGCGACCTCCCGGACCTGCGCCATGCCGCCGGGCGCCCCGTCGATCTCCGGGGAGGCCACGGTCTGCACCGAGTCCATGATGAGCAGGGAGGGCTTGACCGCGTCCAGATGGCCCAGCACGGCGGAGAGATCGGTCTCGGCGGCGAGATAGAGGTGGTCGTGCAGGGCGCCGATCCGGTCGGCGCGCAGCCGGACCTGACTCGCCGACTCCTCGCCGGTGACATAGAGGGTGCGGTGGACATCGCTCGCGGCCTTCGCGGCGACATCGAGCAGCAGGGTGGACTTGCCCACGCCGGGCTCGCCCGCCAGCAGCACCACCGCGCCGGGCACCAGACCGCCGCCCAGCACCCGGTCCAGCTCCGCGACGCCCGTGGAGCGGGCGGTCGCCTGCCGGCCGTCGACCTGGCCGATGGGGAGGGCTGCGGTGGAGACCCGGCCGGCCGCGGTGGTCCGCACGGCGGGCGCGCCGTACTCCTCGACCGTCCCCCAGGCCTGGCACTCGGGGCAGCGGCCGAGCCACTTGGCCGTGGTCCATCCGCACTCGGTGCAGCGGTAGGACGGACGGTCCTTTGCGGTCTTCGTACGGGCAGCCATGCGGAAACCGTAGCGGTGCCCACTGACAGCGCGGCCCCCGCCCGCCCCGCACCCCCGTGCACCCGCACGGCGAGGAGAGGTGACACGCGTCATCCGGGAAGGAAACGCCGCCACCTGTACCCCATCGAGCGAACTGTTCACCCGTAAGAAGTAAAACCGCTCAAGAGGTGCGAACCGGGTGCCGCCCTGCGCCTACGGTCTCGGCGTGATGAGCAGCAGGCTGGAACCACCCACACAGACCGACGGCGCACCCCGCTCGGGCCGGCGTGCTCCACGACCCGCGCCGCAGCGGTCGCCGGCCCGCTACGAGCCGTATCTCAACGGGCTGTTCACCTACTGCCTCTCCGTGCTCTGCGACCACGACGCCGCGACCGCCCTCCTCGGCGAGGTGCTCGCCGTCGCGGACCGCCACCACGGGCGCGGCCCCGCACCCGAGGCCGAGCGCAAGGCATGGCTGTACGCGCTGGCCCGCTGGGCCTGTCTGCGGCGGCTGGCCGAACAGCGCCGGGCCCGCCGGGGCGCGCACACCGGCCGGCCCGCGGTCTCCGAGGAACGGCCGCGCGTCCCCGAGGCGACCGCCGAGCTCCGCCGCGCCGAGCTGGCGCTCCTCGCCTGGCCCGAGGCGGCCGGCACCTCCCCCGAACAGCGCGACGCCCTCGAACTCGCGGTGCGCCACGGCCTGGCACCCCGGGAGGTCGCCGCCGTGCTCGGCCTCGACCCGCTCTCCGCCCGGGAGCTGCTCGCCGCCGCGGCCTGCGAGGTGGAGCGCACCCGGGCGGCGCTCGCGGTGGTGGAGACCGGGGGCTGTCCCACCGTCGCCCGGCTCGCCGGGGACCACCGGGTCCTGCTCTCCACGGCCCTGCGCACCGAGCTGGTCCGGCATGTCGACGACTGTCCCCGCTGCCGCCGCGCGGCCGAGCGGGCCGGGGCGGACGGGCCCTGGCCGGGGTCCCAGGTCACCCCCGACACCCTGCCGCTGGTCCCCGCGCCCCGGAGCGCGGGCTGTCTCTCGCCGCGCCACGGCCCCCGGGGGCGGGCCGGCTCCCCCCGCTTCGGCCCGACCGGCTTCCCGCTCGACCCCAAGGACCACGCCGCCCGGCGCGACCGGCTGCGGGCCCGCGCGGTGACCACCACCGTCGTCGCCACGGTGGTGGCCGCGCCGGTCCTGGCGCTGTGGGCGGCCTACCGGGGCGCCCCGCCGGCGGGGGAGGGGCAGCACGACGGGACCCCGGTGAGCGCCACGGAGAGCGACCGGGTGCCGGGGGAGGAGTACGACCGCTACCAGAACGCGGGCAGCCCGGACGGAGAACCGGGCCCCCGTTTCACGGCGGACCCCCGCTCCCCGTCCGGCCCGGGGAGAGTCGCCGGTACGGCCCCGTCCGCGCCGCCGGTCCGCCCGGGCAGGCTCACGGTCGCGTCGGAGACCACCGGCGAGACGGCCCGGATCACCCTCAGGGCCTCGGGCGGCGCGCCGGTGCGGTGGACGGTGTGGACGGACGCCTCGTGGGTGCGGCTGAGCAGGACCTCGGGGGTGCTGCGGCCGGGGGAGGAGGTGACGGTGCGGGTGGGGGTCGGGGAGGGGGAGCCGGTGGGGGAGTGGAGGGCGCGTGTGGGGGTGAATCCGGCGGGCGAGGTGATCCCCCTGCGGGGCGAGGGCGCCCCGCCCCCTTCCGCACCCGCCACGTCGCTCTCCCCGGCCCCGTCCTCGCCGCTGCCTCCCTCGCCCTCCCCGTCCGTGTCTCCTTCCTCACCACCCCCACCCACTTCCCCACCCCCACCTTCCCCCACCCCCTGACCCCACCCCGACCAACCTCAGCCCACCCCGAGCATCCCCAGCCGGTCAGGCAAATCCAGCCCGTCCGGCGTTTGAGGACGGACCCCGGGTGACGGGCAACCCGAGCAATCTCAGCCCGTCCGGCGTTTGAGGACGGACCCCGCACCACAGGACCCCGCACCCTGCGGCCCCCGGTCCGCGAGCCCCCCCAGCCCGCCGCCAAGAACTAACCGTCCGCCGGATGCGGAGCCACCAGCGGAAGCTGCGTCGCGAGGCGCGCCTCGCACAGAGAGGCCAGCACCTCGTACGCCTCCTTGCCCATCATCTCGATCAGCTCCGGCCGATACGTCACATACACCGCGTCCCCCGCCCCATGCGCCGACGTCGCCGAAGTGCACCACCAGTGCAGATCATGCCCCCCGGGCCCCCACCCCCTCCTGTCGTACTCCCCGATCGACACCTTCAGCACCTTCGTGTCGTCCGGCCGCTCCACCCAGTCGTACGTCCGCCGCACCGGCAGCTGCCAGCACACATCCGGCTTGGTCTCCAGCGGCTCCCGCCCCTCCCGCAGCGCGAGGATGTGCAGCGAGCACCCCGCGCCCCCGGCGAACCCGGGCCGGTTCTGGAAGATGCACGACCCCTTCCAGCGGCGCGTCTGGCGCTCACCGTCCTCGTCCTCCTCCACCCATCCCGAGTCCGTCCCCACCCCGTGGAACTCCCAGAGGTCCGGAGTGAGCCGTTCCACATGCTCCGCGACCCGCTCCTCGTCCTCCTCGTCGGAGAAGTGGGCGCCCAGCGTGCAGCACCCGTCGTCCGCGCGCCCCGCCGCGATCCCCTGGCAGCCGCTGCCGAAGATGCAGCTCCACCGGGAGGTCAGCCAGGTCAGATCGCAGCGGAATACCTGTTCGTCGTCGGCCGGGTCGGGGAACTCCACCCACGCCCGGGGGAAGTCCAGCCCCTTCTCGTCGCCCTGGATCGTCTTCGGGGGCCCGGCTTTGCCCTGCTTCGCCTTTTTCGTCTTTGGCACAGGGCAAGGGTATGTCCGCTCTCGCAGTAGCGTTCGGTGCATGAGACTCGGAGTCCTCGACGTCGGTTCGAACACGGTGCACCTGCTGGTGGTGGACGCGCACCCCGGCGCACGCCCCCTCCCCGCCCACTCGCACAAGGCGGAGCTGCGCCTGGCCGAATTGCTCGCCCCCGACGGCGCCATCGGCCCGGCGGGAGTCGACCGGCTCGTCGAAACCATCCACCGGGCGGTGCGGGCCGCCGAGGACCAGGGCTGTGAGCAGGTCCTCAGCTTCGCCACCTCCGCCGTCCGGGAGGCCACCAACGCCGATCTCGTCCTCGCCCGCGTCCGCGCCGAGACCGAGGTCGACCTCCAGGTCCTCACCGGCGCGGACGAGGCCCGCCTCACCTTCCTCGCCGCCCGCCGCTGGTTCGGCTGGTCCGCCGGGAAGCTCCTGGTCATCGATATCGGCGGCGGCTCCCTGGAGATCGCCTACGGGATAGACGAGGAGCCCGACGCCGCCGTCTCCCTCCCCCTGGGCGCCGGCCGCCTCACCGCCGCCTCCCTTCCGGGCGACCCGCCCACCGCCGAGGACGTGCGGGCCCTGCGCCGTCACATCCGTACCGAGATCGCCCGCACGGTCGGCGAGTTCAGCCGCTTCGGACGCCCGGACCACATCGTCGCCACCTCCAAGACCTTCAAGCAGCTGGCCCGTATCGCCGGCGCCGCCCGTGACGCGGACGGTCTGTACGTCCAGCGCGAACTGAGCCGTAAATCACTCCAGGACTGGGTCCCCAAACTCGCCGCCATGACCGTCGAGGAGCGCGCCGCCCTCCCCGGCGTCTCCCTCGGCCGCGCCCGCCAGCTGCTGGCCGGCGCCCTGGTCGCGGAGGGCGCCATGGACCTCTTCGGCGCCCAGGAACTGGAGATCTGCCCCTGGGCCCTGCGCGAGGGCGTGATCCTCCGCCGCCTGGACCACCTCCCCGCTGCCTAGGCCCCGGGCCCCGTACCCTGTTTCCCGTGGCAGATCCAGCAGCGCGCACCCCCGACGTGAAGGTTGTCCTGTCGACGGCCTCGGTCTACCCGGAGTCGACGGCGACCGCCTTCGAGACCGCCGCGCGCCTGGGGTACGACGGTGTGGAGGTCATGGTCTGGACGGACCCGGTCAGCCAGGACATCGAGGCCCTGCGCCGGCTCTCCGACTACCACGGGGTCCCGGTGCTCGCGGTCCACGCGCCCTGTCTGCTGATCACCCAGCGGGTCTGGTCCACCGACCCCTGGGTGAAGCTCCAGCGGGCGCGGGCCGCCGCCGAGAAGCTGGGCGCGTCGACCGTCGTCGTCCATCCGCCCTTCCGCTGGCAGCGGCAGTACGCCCGTGACTTCGTCACCGGGATCTGGCGGATGGCGGACGAGACGGATGTCCGGTTCGCGGTCGAGAACATGTACCCGTGGCGGTACCGGGACCGCGAGATGCTCGCGTACGCCCCGGAGTGGGATGTCACCAAGGACGACTACCGCCACTTCACCATCGATCTCTCGCACACCGCGACCTCCCGCTCGGACACCATGGCGATGGTCGACCGGATGGGCGACCGCCTCGGCCATGTCCACCTCGCCGACGGCAAGGGCTCGGCGAAGGACGAGCACCTGGTGCCCGGCCGGGGCGACCAGCCCTGCGCCGAGCTGCTGGAGCGGCTGACCCGTACCGGCTTCGACGGCCATGTGGTGATCGAGGTGAACACCCGGCGGGCCATGTCCGCGGCCGAGCGCGAGGCCGACCTCGCCGAGGCCCTCGCCTTCGCCCGGCTGCACCTCTCCTCCCAGCACTCCCAGCCCTCCCAGCACTCCCAGCCCTCCCAGCCCTCCCAGCCCTCCCACTCCTCCCCGGCGGAAGCGCGCGACCCCCGGCATCCCCGGCACCCCGGCGACCCCCGGGGGGTACGGGACGGAGCGCGCCGTTCATGACGGGCGGCGGCGCGACCACCCCCCGCCGCCGAGGCCGGCCCGCCCGCGGCGCGGAGCCCCCGGGCCCCGGCGCCCGGCAGCGCATCCTGGAGGCGGCCCGCACGGAGTTCGCCGAGCGCGGTTACGACAAGACCACCATGCGCGGTGTCGCACGGGCCGCCGGGGTGGACGCCGCCCTCGTCCACCACTACTTCGGCACCAAGGACGAGGTCTTCGCCGCCGCGATCGAGGTCACCTTCGAACCGGCGGTGGTCCTCCCCGCGATCCTCGGCCGGGGCACGGACGGCATCGGCGAACGGCTCGCCCGCTTCTTCATCGGCGTCTGGGAGAACCCCGCCACCCGCGCGCCGCTGCTCGCGATCGTCCGCTCGGCGCTCACCCACGACGCGGCGGCCGGGGTGCTGCGGGAGTTCGTGCTGCGGCGGCTGCTGGAGCGGATCGCGGAGGAGCTGGATGTGCCCGATCCGAAGTTCCGCGCCGAACTGGGCGCCTCGCACATGATCGGGATCGTGGTGCTGCGCTATGTGATCCGGGTGGAGCCGCTGGCCTCGGCCGACCCCGAGGCCATCGTGGCCATGGTGGCCCCGACGCTCCAGCGCTATCTGACCGAGGAGTGAGCCGACCGTCCCGCATGCCGGACACTCTGTCCGGATCTTGGTCCATCGGCGTACGCTCGTAACCGGCGAAAACTCACTTACCACCGAGGAGCGAGCGACGATGCCCGAGCTGCGGTCCCGCACAGTCACCCACGGACGCAACATGGCGGGCGCCCGTGCCCTTATGCGCGCGTCGGGCGTAGCGAGCGCGGACATCGGGAAGCCGATCATCGCCGTCGCCAACTCCTTCACCGAGTTCGTGCCCGGCCACACCCACCTCCAGCCCGTCGGCCGGATCGTGAGCGAGGCCATCAAGGCGGCCGGGGCGATCCCCCGCGAGTTCAACACCATCGCGGTGGACGACGGCATCGCCATGGGCCACGGCGGAATGCTCTACTCCCTCCCCTCCCGCGACCTGATCGCTGACAGCGTGGAGTACATGGTCGAGGCGCACTGCGCCGACGCCCTGATCTGCATCTCCAACTGCGACAAGATCACCCCCGGGATGCTCAACGCGGCCCTGCGCCTCAACATCCCCACGGTCTTCGTCTCCGGCGGCCCGATGGAGGCCGGCCAGGCGACGCTGGTCGACGGCACCGTCCGCAAGCTCGACCTGATCAACGCGATCGTCGACGCCGCCGATGACAGCGTCTCGGACGCCGATGTGCTGCGCATCGAGGAGAACGCCTGCCCGACCTGCGGCTCCTGCTCCGGCATGTTCACCGCCAACTCGATGAACTGCCTCACCGAGGCCATGGGCCTCTCCCTCCCCGGCAACGGCTCGATCCTCGCCACCCACACCGCCCGCCGCGCGCTGTACGAGAACGCGGGGCGCACCGTCGTGGAGATCACCAAGCGGTACTACGAGCAGGACGACGACCGGGTCCTGCCCCGCAACATCGCCACCCGCGCGGCCTTCGAGAACGCCATGGCGCTGGACATCGCGATGGGCGGCTCCACCAACACGATCCTGCATCTGCTGGCCGCCGCGCAGGAGGCCGAGCTGGAGTACGGCCTGGACGACATCAACGCGGTGTCGCGCCGGGTGCCGTGTCTGGCGAAGGTCGCGCCGAACGTCGCCCCCGGCGGGACGTACTACATGGAGGACATCCACCGCGCGGGCGGCATCCCGGCGATCCTGGGCGAGCTGTACCGCGCCGGGCTGCTCGACGAGGACGTGCACACCGTCCACTCCCCGTCGATCAAGGACTGGCTGGAGGAGTGGGACGTCCGGGGCGGCTCCCCGTCCCCCGAGGCGGTCGAAATGTGGCACGCGGCCCCCGGGTGCAAGCGCTCGGCGGAGGCGTTCTCCCAGTCGGAGCGGTGGGAATCGCTGGACACGGACGCGGCCGGCGGCTGCATCCGGGACGCGGCCCACGCGTACAGCGAGGACGGCGGTCTCGCCGTGCTCAAGGGGAACCTCGCGGTCGACGGGTGTGTGGTGAAGACGGCCGGCGTCGACGAGTCGATCTGGACCTTCGAGGGGCCCGCGGTGGTCTGCGAGTCCCAGGAGGAGGCCGTGGACAAGATCCTCGGCAAGAAGATCAAGGAGGGTGATGTGGTGGTCATCCGCTACGAGGGCCCGCGGGGCGGCCCCGGTATGCAGGAGATGCTCTACCCCACCTCCTTCCTGAAGGGCCGGGGCCTGGGCAAGACCTGCGCCCTGGTCACGGACGGCCGCTTCTCCGGCGGCACCTCCGGCCTCTCCATCGGCCACGCCTCCCCGGAGGCGGCGTCGGGCGGCACGATCGCGCTGGTCGAGGACGGGGACCGCATCCGCATCGACATCCCCAACCGCACGATCGACCTCCTGGTCCCGGACGAGGAACTCACCGCGCGCCGCGAGGCCCTCGGGGGTGTGTACGCCCCGAAGAACCGCGAACGCAAGGTGTCGGCGGCGCTCCGCGCGTACGCCGCGATGGCCACGAGCGCGGACCGCGGAGCCGTCCGCGACATCACCAAACTCGCCTGACCCACCCTCCCGAGCCCCGGCCCGCCGCTGAGACCGCCCTCAGCAGCGGCCCGGAGCCCAAGCCCTGACCTGCGCTCCCCCTCGCCGGCCAACAAGGCACGCCACCCACCCTCCCCGGCGCGTACGAGCAACACCCATTCCAGCCCCTCCAGCGAGCCGAGGCACAAGAGCCGGCCTCGCTGGGGGTACTTCCCAGAGCCGGCTCTGGGAGGAGTTCGAGGCGCGCCATTTCAGCCCCACCGGCGACCTGGGCACCCCCAGCCCCACCGGCGACCTGGGCACCCCCAGCCCCGCCGGCGTGTGAGCCGCCACCCTCGGCCCCGCCGGTGTTCCGAGGAGCGGCAATCTCAGCCCCTCCGGGCAATTGCGCCGCGCCCACTCAGCCCCTCCGGCGTGTGAGCTGCCACCCTCGGCCCCGCCGGTGTTCCGAGGAGCGGCAATCTCAGCCCCTCCGGCGTTTGAGGAGCGGGGGTTCGGGGGCTGGCCCCCGACCGTGGCCCGCGGGATGCGGGGCCCTGTGGACCGGGGTCCGTCCTCAATCTCCCCCAGAGCTGCCTCTGGGAGGTCCCCCAGACGGGCTGGGAATGCTCGGGCGCCCGTGCCGCGAGGCCCGTCCTCAAGCGCCGGACGGGCCCGGGTCCTGCGGGCGGCACCTCCCCGCAGCCCCCACCCCCACCCCCACCCTCACCCCCCAGCCCCCCCAAACTCCCTCGCCCGCACCCCGAACACCGCCCCATCCGGCGCCGTCCCATACACCTTCCCCGCCCCCACCACCGGCGCCCCCAGCATCGAAGCGAACGTGTACCGCCCGTCATCCATCCGCGGCTCCGTCTGCCCCACCTGCTTCCCGCTCCCCGCGTCCACCGCCAGCACCCGCCCGTCCCCCGCCGTCACATACACCGCGCGCCCGTCCGCCGCCGGCCGCGACAGATGCGTCACCAGCATCTCCCGCCGCCACTTCTGCTCCCCCGCCGCGAAGTCGATCGCCAGCAGCGAGCCCCCCGACCCGCTCAGATGCACGACCTCCCCGGTGACGGACGCCTGCGCCTGGTCCAGCGGCACATCCACCAGCACCTTCCGCACCTTCCCCGCCCCGGACCCCGTCCCCAGCCGCACCACCGCGTCCGTGAGGCCGTCCTGGTTCACGGACAGCAGATACAGCGAGCCCCCGGCCAGCTGCACCGGCCGCAGATCCCCGTCGAGCCGCCGCTCCCACAGCCTCTCCCCGGTCCCCGGATCGACCGCGGTGAACAGCGTGGTCCGGCCGTCCGCCGCCGGTGTCGCCCCCAGTGCGGGCCCACCGGCACCCGGCGCGGTCACCCACTGCGTACCGACCCCGCCGTGCCGCCGCTCCCACAACCGCTTCCCGGTCGCCGCGTCCACCGCCCGCACCGCCCCCTTGCCGCCCACCAGCAGCACCACATCCCCGATGTGCCGCACGGTCGAGTACGCGGCGATCCCCGCGCTCCAGCGCACCTTCCCGGTCCCGGGGTCGAGCGCCTCCAGCAGATCCCCGCCCGGCGCGACCACATGCAGCAGCCCGCCGGCGAACAGCGGCGCCATCCCACCGTCGGCCTGCGCGGCGCCGCCGCCCCCGGCCCTCAGCGACCAGCGCGTCTTCCCGGTGATCGGGTCGAGCCGGGCCGCCTTGACCCCGGGGGCGGCGCAGTACAGACCGGTGAGCCCGGGGCCCGCCGTGCAGACCGGGGTCCGGTTCTCCCCGTCGCCCGCGTCGAGCGTCACGCTCCACCCGGTGAAGGTCCGTGCGGCCGAAGGCGCCGTCGGCTTCGGCGACGGGGACCGCGACTCCTCCCCGCCGGACCGCAGGGCCAGCACCCCGGCCACCGCCAGCAGACCCCCCGCTGCGGCCAGCGCCCCCCACCGCAGACGCCGTCCCGTCCCCCGGCCGGCCCGGGGCCCGCCCGCCTCCACCGCGCCGGGAGCGTACTCACGGGGGTCGGGCGTCCTCGGCACGGGGATGTACGCCTCGGTGTCGTACGACGCCGACGGTGTCGCCCCCCGCAGCGCGACCATCACCTCGTGCGGCGTCGGCCGCTCCCGCGGCTCCTTCGCGAGACAGCGGAGCAGCAGCGGTACGAGATCGGCCGGCACCCCGGTCAGATCGGGCTCGTCGTGCACGACCTGGTACGCCACTATGTACGGGCTGTCCGAGTCGAACGGCCCCCGCCCGGTCGCCGCGTGCACCAGCACCGAGCCCAGGGCGAAGACATCCGCCGAGGGCCCGACCTCCCGCGGCCGCTGGAACTGCTCGGGCGCCATGAACGGCGGTGTCCCGATCAGCTTCCCCGTCTCGGTGCGCAGATCGCTGTCCGTGGGGCGGGAGATCCCGAAGTCGATGACCTTCGGCCCGTCGGACGCGAGCAGCACATTGCTCGGCTTGAGATCGCGGTGGACGACCCCGGCCCGGTGGATGTCCCGCAGCGCCTCCGCGAGCCCGGCGCCCAGCCGCCGCAGCTCCGCCTCCTCCAGCGGCTTCCGCTTCACCCGCTCGGAGAGCGTCGGCCCGTCGATGAACAGGGTCGCCATCCAGGGCCGTCCGGCCTCCGGGTCGGCGTCGACGACCGAGGCGGTGAACGCCCCGCTGACCCGCCGCGCGGCGGCGACCTCCTGCCGGAACCGCGCTCTGAACTCGGGATCAGAGGCGTGCTCGGCATGAATGACCTTGACCGCGAGCCGCAGTCCCGAGTCGGAGGTGGCCAGATGTACCACCCCCATGCCACCTGTTCCCAGACAGGACTCCAGGTGGTACTGCCCGGCATATTCCGGATGTTCCGCTTCCGGCGACTGTCCAGCGCTGCGCAGCGGCGGCATCCGCGACCCCCGTCTTTTCAGTGCGCACCCGTGACTCACGGAGCTTAGTCGATGCTTCGTCCGTTCCCAGGGTGGCTTGTTAGCCTTCCTCCGTGACACCGTGCGTATCTGCACATACAGCAACGGGGGAGATTTAGATGGCACTTGAAGAAGTACGTCCGGAAATGATCGACAACGCCACCGAAGAGGCCGCGTCGGCCCAGTCCGCACCGCCCGTCGCCAAGCGCTACCCGGTCGCCGAGGGCTACCGGGTGAACGTCCGCAGCGGCCCGGGCACCAACTACCGCCTCGTCCGGGTCCTGCCCCTCGGCGCGCGGGTGCCGATCAACTGCCAGAAGCCGGGGGAGCGGATCGACGGCCCGCTCGGCACCACCAACATCTGGGACTGCATCGCCAACGGCGAGTTCGTCTCCGACGCCTACGTCCGCACCGGCAGCGACGGCTATGTGACCATCCGCTGCTCCTGAGCGCCCGCGCCGCTCCCGGGGATAATCGACTCCGTGAGCGAGCAGAGAAGCACCACCCAGAACAGCGACGGCGGCGGCGAGGGCCCGCGGCCCGAGCCCATCCGATTCTTCGGCACGACGTGGGTCGACCACGACGGGGGGTACGGGCTGCGCCGGGCAGGCGTCGCCGCCGGCGGGCTCCTCGCGGCGGCGGCCGGCTTCCTGGTGCTGCGCCTCGGCTTCGAGGGCCTGGTGATCGCCCAGGTCAGCGGCTTCGTCAACGCGCTGGTCATCGTCGTCTTCGCGGCCTGCGGCGCGATGGCCTTCATCAAAACCTGGGAGGGCTTCACCCGCCGCCCGTCGGGACCCACGGGCCCGGACCAACTGCGCAGCATCAAGGCCGTCGGCTTCATCGGCGTCCTGCTGGCCCATTCCCTGCGCGCCCTCGCCGAGGCGCCGGGCGAGAAGCTGCACCGCACGGAGTACGAGACGGCCCGCGCCCAGTGGGAGAAGCGCCGCTCCACCCGCACGGGCAACCCGGCGGCCCGCGCCCGCCGCAAGGCCAGACGCGCCTAGGTCGTCTCTTTCGGATCGTGCCAGGGCTCGCGAGCCCCGGCACCGCGCCCCGCCGCGCTGTCGCCGGTCGCCGGCGCTCCGGGTGGGCTCCCTCCTCCGCCTCGCGATCCACGGCACCGGACCCCGCTCACCGATCCGGCCCGATCCGCACGAAACTCCCCAAGCCCTCCGGTCCGCATCTCCCAGGGCGCGCCCCTCGAGCCCCCGCACGCTCCCCGTGGCCCGCGCTGATCCCCGCGCTGATCCCCGCGCGTCCCCTGGCCCCGCGCGTCCCCTGGCCCCGCGCGTCCCCTGGCCCCGCGCGTCCCCTGGCCCCGCGCGTCCCCTGGCCCTGCGGCCCACCTCGCGGACTTCTCCGTACCGCTGCCCCCTGGCGCACCGGCCCCGAGTGATCCAGCCTGATCCGAAGGACAGGCCCCGGCCGCCACACCCCCGGAGGACACGCACGCATGCCCCGAGAGACCGGCTCCACCCCCGCGCCCGCCCGCGCGCTCTCCTTCGACCTCGCCGCCGCCCAGTACGAAGCGGCCCGCCCCGGCTATCCACCCGCCCTCTTCGACGCCATCGAGGAACTCACCGGCCGCCCGCTCCACGGCGCGGACGCCGTCGACATCGGCGCCGGCACCGGCAAGGCCACCCGCGCCCTGCTCGCCCGGGGGGCCAGGGTCACCGCCGTCGAACCGGGCCCCGGCATGGCGGCCCAGCTCCGCCGGGCACTCCCCGGCACCCCTCTCGTCCGGGGCACCGGCGACGCCCTCCCGCTCACCGACCACTGCGCCGACCTCCTCACCTATGCCCAGTCCTGGCACTGGACCGACCCCCTCCGCTCCGTCCCCGAGGCCCTGCGGGTACTGCGCCCCGGCGGCGCGCTGGCCCTCTGGTGGAATGTCGCCGACGGCTCCGTCCCCTGGATCGCGGACCAGGAGCGGCGACTCAGCGCCGGCCTCGCCGACAGCGTCCACGGCGCCCCCGGCCACGCCCGCCGCCTCCCCGCCGAACTCCGTCCTCTGGAGCGCACCCTCCACTGGACCCGCCGGGTCCCCCTCTCCACCCACCTCGACAACCTCGGCAGCCACTCCCTCTTCCTCACCCGCTCCCCCCGGGCGGCGGCCGAGTTCCTCGACCGCGAGCGCGCCGAACTGCTGAGGGTCTTCCCCGACGGGTTCGTCCTGGAGGAGTACGCGGTCGAGCTGACCGTCGCCCTCCGCGCCGCCCTCCCGCCGCTCGCCTAGCTCTCCGGCTCTCCCGGCAGCCCACCCGCCCCGCCGTCCTGCGCGCCACCGCTTGACGGACGGCACCCCCGGGCACACTATTCATCACATGATGAATAAATCTGGGGTTGCCGTACTGGCCCGAGATCTGACCGTCGTCCGAGGAGCCCGCACCGTCCTGCGCGGCATCGGCTTCACCGTCCCGCCCGGCCGCGTCACCGGCCTCCTCGGCCCCTCCGGCTGCGGCAAGACCACCCTCATGCGCGCGCTCGTCGGCACCCAGGCCCGCACCACCGGCACCCTCGACATCCTCGGCCGCCCCGCCGGCGACCCCTCCCTCCGCTCCCGCACCGGCTATGTCACCCAGGCCCCCTCCGTCTACGACGACCTCACCGTCCGCCAGAACCTGGAGTACTTCGCCTCCGTGCTCCACCCCGGCCGCGCCCACCGCGAGGCCCGCCGCCACCACACCGCCCGCGCGCTCGCCGACGTCGACCTCACCGCCCACGCCGACGCCCTAGCCGGACGCCTCTCCGGCGGCCAGCGCAGCCGGGTCTCCCTCGCCGTCGCCCTCCTCGGCACCCCCGAACTCCTCGTCCTGGACGAGCCCACCGTCGGACTGGACCCCGTGCTCCGCCGCGACCTCTGGGACCTCTTCCACCGCCTCGCCGCCGAACGCGGCACGACGATCCTCATCTCCTCCCATGTCATGGACGAGGCCGAACGCTGCCACCGCCTCCTCCTCATGCGCGACGGCGAGATCCTCGCCGAGGACACCCCCGACAACCTCCGCCACCGCACCGGCACCGCGACCGTCGAGGAGGCATTCCTCCACCTCGTCGACGCGGCCGGCACCCGGGCCGCCACCGCCACCGCCACCGGCGTCCCGTCCCCCGGCCGGCGGACCGACCCCACCGAGGAGCGCACCCGATGAGCACGGCCCGCACCCTCGCCACCGCCGCCCGCGTACTGCGCCAGCTCCGCCACGACCGCAGATCCATCGCCCTGATGGTCCTCGTCCCCAGCGCCATGCTCTTCCTGCTGCGCTATGTCTTCGACGGCAGCCCGCGCACCTTCGACTCCATCGGCGCCTCCCTCCTCGGCATCTTCCCGCTGATCACGATGTTTCTGGTCGCCTCCATCGCCACCCTCCGCGAACGCACATCCGGCACCCTGGAACGCCTCCTCGCCCTGCCCCTCGGCAAAGGCGACCTCATCGCCGGATACGCCCTCGCCTTCGGTCTCGTCGCCGTCGCCCAGTCCCTCCTGGCCACCGGACTCGCCCTCTGGGCCCTCGGCCTGGATGTCGTCGGCTCCCCCTGGCTGCTGCTCCTCGTCGCCCTCCTCGACGCCCTGCTCGGCACCGCCCTCGGCCTCTTCGTCTCCGCCTTCGCCGCCTCCGAATTCCAGGCGGTCCAGTTCATGCCGGCCGTGATCTTCCCGCAGCTGCTGCTCTGCGGCCTCTTCACCCCGCGCGACACCATGCACCCCGTCATGGAGGCCATCTCCCAGGCGCTCCCGATGTCCTACGCCGTCGACGCCATGACCGAGGTCCTGCACCACCCGGACCCCACCGGCGACTTCATCCGGAGCGCCCTCACCGTCGCCGCCTGCGCGGCCCTCGTCCTCGCCCTCGGCGCGGCCACCCTCCGCCGCCGCACCCCCTGACCACCCCTCTCCCACCTCGGCGTCCCACCCGCCGTACCGCCCATCGGACACCCCGGCGGCACTCCGCCTCCGGTGCGAGGATGTGCGCACAGATCCCCACCGGCGAGGTGAACAGAGCCATGACCAAGACAGTCGCAGTTCTCGGTACCGGCAAGATCGGCGAAGCCCTGCTCAGCGGGATGATCCGGGCCGGCTGGCGCCCCGCCGACCTGCTGGTCACCACCCGCCGCCCCGACCGCGCCGAGGAACTGCGCACCCGCTACGGCGTCGAACCGGTCACCAACGCCGAAGCCGCCAAGCGCGCCGACACCCTCATCCTCGCGGTCAAGCCCCAGGACATGGGCAAACTCCTCGACGAACTCGCCCCCGACGTCGCCGCCGACCGCCTGGTCATCAGCGCCGCCGCCGGAATCCCCACCTCCTTCATCGAGGAACGCCTCACCCCGGGCACCCCTGTCGTCCGTGTCATGCCCAACACCCCCGTACTCGTCGACGAGGGCATGTCCGTGATCTCCGCCGGAAACCACGCCACCTCCGACCACCTCGCCCACACCGAGGAGATCTTCGGCGGCGTCGGCAAGACCCTCCGGGTCCCCGAGTCCCAGCAGGACGCGGCCACCGCCCTGTCCGGCTCGGGCCCGGCGTACTTCTACTTCCTCGTCGAGGCCATGACCGACGCGGGCATCCTCCTCGGGCTGCCCCGCGCCCAGGCCCATGACCTCATCGTCCAGGCCGCCATCGGCGCCGCCGTGATGCTCCGCGACAGCGGCGAGCACCCCGTCAAACTCCGTGAAGCCGTCACCTCCCCCGCGGGCACCACCATCAGTGCCATCCGTGAGCTGGAGAACCATGGCGTACGCGCGGCCCTGATCGCGGCCCTGGAGGCGGCCCGCGACCGCAGCCGCGAACTCGCCTCCGGCAACGGCTGACCCCCGTACCGGTTTGCCGCCGTGGCGCCACGGCGGCAAACCGGCACGAGCGGACCTCCCCGGGCCGCGCTCCTCAACGACCGGGCAGCAGTCCGATCGCCGCACAGGCCGCGTCCACCATCGGCCGGGCCATCCCTCTGGCGCGCTCGGCTCCCGCGCGCAGCACCTCGTCGACATGACCCGGGTCCGCCGCGAGTTCCGCGTGACGCGCCCGCAAGGGCCTCAGCAGCTCCACCACCGCCTCGGCCGTATCCCTCTTCAAGGCCCCGTACGACTCGTAAACGGCTGCCAGCCCGGCCGGGTTCCCGCCGGTGCACGCGGCGAGAATCTCCAGGAGATTGGCGATCCCGGGACTGCCCTCCCGGTCGTACTCCACCTCGCGCCCGCTGTCCGTGACCGCCCGCATGATCTTCTTGCGCACCGTCTCGGCCTCATCGAGCAGATAGACGATCCCGGCCCCGGACGCGTGCGACTTCCCCATCTTCGAGCGCGGGTCCTGGAGATCCATCACCCGCGCCGCGACCTGCGGATGCGTCGCCTTCGGCACGGTGAAGGTGTGCCCGTACCGCTGGTTGAACCGCACCGCCAGGTCCCGGGTCAGCTCCACATGCTGCGTCTGGTCCTCACCCACCGGCACCTCATCCGTCCCATAGGCCAGGATGTCCGCCGCCATCAGCACCGGATACGTCAGCAATGACAGCCGCACCCCTTCCCCGGCCGCCCGCGCCCGTGCCCCCTTCTCCTTGTACTGGATCATCCGCCGCAGCTCGCCGTCGGTGGCCGTGCACTCCAGCAGATACGACAGCCGGGTGTGCTCCTCCACATGGCTCTGCACGAACACGGTGCACCGCGCCGGGTCCAGCCCCGCCGCCAGCAGCAGCGTCGCCGCCTGCCGGCTCAGCCGGCGGACCCGCCCCGGGTCGTGCTCCACGGTGAGCGCGTGCAGATCCACCACACAGAACAGCGCGTCCGCCCGGTGCTGGTCGACATCCACCCACTGGCGCATCGCCCCGAGATAGTTGCCCAGCGTCGGGTGCCCCGTGGGCTTGATCCCGCTGAAGATCCTCGTCATCCCGCTCTCCGTCTCCTGGTCCGGAGCCACCGATCGCGGTGGCCCGGCTCCCGGAGGGAGCAAACGAAAACGGCCACCGATCCGGCGGCCGTTGAGTACATGCGTGGGGCGGCCCGCCGTCAGGCGGGCCACCACTGAAGAGAGCATGTACGTGAGGTCATACGGGGGAGAGTAGCGACCGGAGCCCGAGGTTGACAGTGGATACCCGCAGTCGTAGTGTTCTCCGAGTTGCCCGACGTGAGCGCCGACCTCGGTTGGTCCCCGGGCAGCCATTCCGTAAGACCTCACTACAGCGAGCGACCTCTCGTCGCCTGCTTTCGGTGCGCTTTTACGAAATGAGGAATCGCGTTCGAAGGGACGCCGCCCCGATTGGCGTCAGGGCGAAAGATTCCGCTAAAGTCTCACTCGTCGGAACGGCCCAACAGCCGGGAAGACACCCCGAGTTCGACCGGGAATCAGGCCCGAAAGGATCTGATAAAGTCGGAGCAGCCGAAAGGCGAA